>DAOQPR010000101.1:3344-9039 GCA_035333265.1 Anaerolineales bacterium | reverse complement strand
CAAAAAGCGCGGCTCGCAATGACAGAATTCTAATTATTTTCGACCGACTACTTAACGTCCAAAAATATGCCAATGGATACGCCGCCTGCGTAGGCCAGGATGTCAAGTGGATCAAAGGTGCTTCCGAAAACTGGATACCCCAAATATTGGGAGGCTTCGACCAGACAACCTGCCATGAATACTGCACCTGCCCGAAACAGAGGTGCATGGAGAATTTTATTTTGGAACAAGCCCATAAGCAGCACCAACGTCATTGGCAGGAGAATATCGATCAAGTAGCCGTTTACAAATGCGCCGAATGGGCCATGATATTGATCTCCTTTAACAAAATGGAGTGCGGCAACCCCAAGGGCAATGATGGTGACAAGGATGCGTTTGTTCATTACTAACCTCAAACGTTTGAATGCATTTTGAGCGTGGTTACTTATCAAGAATCACAATGAACGATTTGTAATCGCAGACCTTGTCAAAGCCTGCCTTTCGAGCGGTTTTTGCAGAAGCTTCGTTGCGTTTAAAACAATGCCAACCAACCTCATGGATGCCGTGAGAAAAAGCGTGTTCCAGAATTGCCAGCGTTAGCGCTGTTGCTATGCCGCGCTGACGATAATCGCTACTTGTTTCAATGCCGATCTCACAGCGGCCATCTGCGTTGTACTCGGAGAGACACCAGCCTGCAAGTTCATTGTCATGAATGGCACATACCCCAAAGCTCTTGGCGAGAAAATCTTCCACACTGGGGCGTTCGGATGTCATCTCTTCTTTGAGGGTTTCGATATGCTTTAGGTTGGGAATGGATAGAAGGTCGTTATCCACCATTTTGAGTTGAAAATCATTCGGCAGGATGTTGTGCCAGTTCTTCTTCACTTCTTTGCAGGCGTAGTACTCGCGGCTGGCATGGATAATCTCTTTACCCTCGATCAGAGATTCCAATTTTTCTTCCCATGCAGGGATGTCATAGTAAACCGCAAAACCGCCCAAACCCTCTGCTTTGGCCTGCGGAAGGATCACTTCGGTGAAATACGCTTTTATTCGTTGGTTGAAGTTGCTAATTGAGGCATCGCCCGCCAAAATGAACCTGTGACCGGCTTGTGCGAACAAGGTTGTAGGCCGTTCGGCATTGTCCACAAAGATTTGCGCAGGTGTCTTTTTTGTGAGGATGGAACGACCAACAAGGTGAAAGTCCATACCCAGCAAAAGCGGGCGGATTCTCTCATAATTTTCAGAATGAAGTTCAACCATGTTGAAGCGGATATTTTTATTTTCTGGGGCCATGAGTTAATTATACGTCTTATAGAAGGATTGGAATCAAAAGGCACCGATTGCTCGATGCCTCTAAACGAAAAGCTCTTGAAACTCAGTCTGGGAGAGTTTCCTGGCCAGGTAATGTAATGACTGTGGGTTTGAATACCTTGAGTGCAATGACTATTCCGCTGGTGGCAGCTTGCAGGAATGTGGAGACCATGATCGTCAGGTCGTTTTGTAAAAAACCATAAAGGAACCAGACCAACCCTCCTGAAAGAGTCAGAAGCCAGGTTCCCAGGGAAAGCCCGGAAAGGTTATCTTCCTTGTATGCCACTCGTATCTGCGGGATATTTGAGATCAAGGCGCTGATGGAAAGCATCAACCCCAGGCCGGTTTTTCCAAAGAGAGTGACTGCTGTAAATAAGACCACCAGCCAGATTGGCGCAATTCGAAATTCGCGGGCACTTCTCCCAAAACGCAGTGCAATGACGGTAATGAGAAAAAAGAAACTTGCCATAATTCCAGAAGCAACCGCGACAAATACCTGACCGGTGATGATTCCGTAAGTCGTCCAACCCAGGCTGACAACACAGCTTGTCCCGGAGGTGTCCACTGAAACACCGAAAGATTTTCTGGCGCGGAGCAGATGTGCCAATTGCGGCGTTGCGCGGATCAGGTCGATAAAGGTACCAAGTAAGCCAAGGGTGGAAATGAAATCCATTTTATGTCCTTATAAAATAAACTTTAACAAAAATTCTCCGTCATGGTCCAGAAACGGAGAATTTTGTTTTCACCTGGAAAATACTAAAAGGCGGCTTGCTCAGCAAACTCCATGCTTGCATCTCGTAGAATGACAATGGCATCTTCCACAGCTTCGATCACCACAGAGTGAGTTTCTTGAACCATAAAACTGTCACCAGGTTCCAATGTATGGTCGTTCATGTCTCCGGCAATGGTCACCCATAAAATGCCTTTTTCACACTCGATCGTCAGCCCGGGTTGTGGATTGCTAATATTCACCACTTCGTGTTCAGGTAGATTAAGATCAATTTCTTTACGCTGTTCTATTGCGATCATTTGAATAAACTCCTTGGTTGACATTATTTTATGGAAATTGGCCCTATGAGTACAGATGCAAATTGTGTAAATTGTAACCAGTACAGTTGATGCTATAATCAACTGTACTGGTCGATTTTCTCAAAACTGTTCTCGTTATGAAGACTAAAAAGAATCAATCTTTACTCTATCAAGCCTTGGCAGAAACTTTGATTTCCTTGATCGAAAAGGATACCTATCGTATTGGGGAGCGCATCCCTTCGGTGCGACAGATGAGCAAACAACAGGGGGTGAGTATCAGTACAGTACTTCAGGCTTATTTACTGCTTGAAAATCAAGGATGGATCGAAGCACGTCCACAGTCGGGATATTATGTGCGAGCAAAGGTGGGTGAGCAGGCGCCCGAGCCGGAAATCTCATCCCCTGTGAAAGACCCGAGTCAGGTCAGCCTGCATGAGTTGGCAATGATGTTGATGCGCGACTCGACTGATCCTGAATTGGTCCAGCTGGGTCTGGCCTTACCCAACCCTAATTATTTACCCATCGAAAAGATCAATCAGGCTTTAACCAGGGCTGCCAAGCGACATGCTATTGATGGCCATCGATACATTGTCCCGCCAGGATTGGAAGAACTTCGCATCCAGATCGCAAAACGTGCTGCATTTGCGGGCTGTCAGTTATCTCCCAACGATGTCTTGATCACGTCAGGTGGGCTGGAGGCGATGGATTTGTGTTTGCACGCAGTCTGCCGCCCTGGCGATATTGTCGCCATCGAATCGCCGATGTATTTCGGCACACTTCAAACGCTGGAAGTACATGGATTGCGCGTACTGGAAATTCCCACCCATCCACGAGATGGACTTAACGTAGAAGCGTTGGCTTTTGCCATTCAATACAACCCGGTTCGGGCAGTCATCGTTATTTCAAATTTTAATAACCCGCTTGGCAGTCAGATGCCGGATGAAAAGAAAAAAGAACTTGTTGATCTGCTTGCCCGTCATGATATTCCATTGATCGAAAATGATGTTTACGGTGAACTTTACTTTGGAGAGAAACGCCCGTTGGTTTGCAAGTCCTTCGATAAAAAGGGCCTGGTCATGCTTATCTCTGCCTTCTCAAAGGATATCAGCCCGGGCCTGCGCATTGGTTCGATCGCGCCCGGAAAATATAAAACAGAACTGGAATGGTTGAAATTCACGATCAATACATCGCCGCCAACCTTGCCGCAATATGCCATTGCCGACTTTATCGAAAGCGGTGGTTACGACCACCACCTGCGCCGTATCCGCCGTGAATATGCACGGAATGTTGAGTTAATGTCGAGTGCAGTCATTCGGCATTTCCCGTCAGGCGTACGCCTCACCCGTCCGTCTGGTGGATTTGTCCTTTGGGTGCAACTGCCCGAAAATGTTGACTCACTTGAACTATATAAAAAAGCACTTGCCTCTAAGATCGCACTTGCGCCGGGGCATGTCTTTTCAGCCTCGAATCAATATGCAAACTTTATCCGTTTGAATGCCGCCGAGTTTAATTACTCTATTGACCGCTCTCTGGAACGATTGGGAACGATCATCAAAGAAATGATGAATTAACCTCAATGCTATAATTCCGCGTATGCAAACCACCCTCGACCCCGAACGACAAAAACAAGCGAAAGAATATGCCCGCATCCGCCGCCGGCTTTGGCTGGTGGATTCACTTTTGAATGCCGTTTACACAGTGGCATGGCTCGCCTTTGGCTGGAGCATCTCCCTGCGTGAATGGCTCACTACCATAACAACAAACGAATGGCTCTTGATTGCAGTTTACGTCGCAATCTTTGGCGGTGTATTTTCCGTTTTCACTTTGCCTCTTGGGTACTATAGCGGATTTGTTCTGCCACATCGTTTTGGACAATCGAATCAATCCCTCAAAGACTGGATCATTGATCGCATCAAAGGTCTAGCCATCGGCGCGCCGCTTGGTTTGTTAATGCTCGAACTGCTTTATCTTGCCTTGCGCCTTACAGGCAACCTGTGGTGGCTATATGCCGCAAGTGGGTTGTTGCTCTTCAATGTAATTCTTTCCAACCTTGCACCAGTGCTTATCATGCCGCTCTTCAACAAATTCATTCCCTTGGGCGATGAACATAAAGACCTCGAAGAGCGTCTTCTCAATCTTGCTAGGCGTGCCAACACCAAAGTGAAAGGCGTATTCAAGTTCGATATGTCCAAACGTACGAAGGCTGCCAATGCCGCCCTAACTGGTATGGGCAATACACGCCGCATTATCCTTGGGGATACCCTTATTAATGAATTCACGCCAGATGAGATCGAAACTGTCCTGGCTCACGAACTGGGACATCATGTCCATAAAGACATTCCCTTCCTCATCATCTCCGGCACGCTTCTTGTGACCTTTGGGCTGTTCATTGCATCGCAAGCCTTGAACTACGCTGTGACTGTTTTCTCCTTTACCTCCATCGCAGATGTTGCCGCTTTCCCTGCGCTTTCTCTCATTCTCGGCGCTTATGGCCTGCTGACCCAACCTCTCGAGAACGCACTCTCTCGCTGGCGTGAAAACATGGCGGATGATTACGCGTTGGAGTCTACGGGTAAGCATGAAGCCTTTGCCTCTGCTTTTACACGCCTGGCAAATCAAAACCTTGGTGAGATCGACCCTGAAAAATGGGTGGTCTTCATGTTCTATTCACATCCACCTTTAGGGGAACGGATTGCGAAAGCAAGAAAATTTACTTCATAACAAAAAGGTCACGCTCAAAACGTGACCTTTTTGTTTAAGACTACCAACCCGGAATTAGAGTAGTGAAGTAACTACCATATTGATCTTTAATTAAGATCCAACCGGTTGTATAACCTTTTTGTGGCGGGTCGAGATCCACCTGGACCCATACTTTTCCGGCAGCGTCTTTTGTAATACTGCCCGGATAGTAGCACCATTCCTTGTATTCATCGTAATTTGCCCATCCAACGAAATTACCTCCAGGTGCATCGCGGACGAACAACCCATTTTTATAAGTGATCTTCAGCGTGTTGCCTGAAGGATTAACCGGCGGATAGGATGGATTGGGATGAGAAGGAGATCCAACTGGCGGCGCATATAAAGCGGGGAGGGTTAGCGCCTGCCCAACATAGATCAGACTTGGGTCCCAAATTTGCGGATTCGCGGCCCATAAGTCATAGAACGAGATACCGTACCTCGCGGCAATGGCTCCCATAGAATCGCCTGGTTGGACAATATATGTATTGGAAGTCGGATATTGCGCTGGATAGTAGTTGTAGCCAACCGGAACATAGATAACCTGGCCAGCATATAGCCACCATCCCAAACCAGGGTTCGCCGACAGGATTGCATCCATTGTAGTTCCACACGAGGCGGCCAGGCCGCTCAATGTATC
>DAOQPR010000101.1:0-3244 GCA_035333265.1 Anaerolineales bacterium | reverse complement strand
TACTTCTCATGAATATAGTCTGCAATTGACACGATCGATTTATGGATCGTTCGCTCGGTCTTGACTGTGGTGTATTTGCCGTCTGAATCCACGCGGATGATCGGTTTGAGGTTGAGTAGTGCGCCAGCGATCGCCTTTACGCGTCCTATGCGTCCACCGCGTGCGAGATATTCCAATGTGTCGAGAGTGTAAATAACCTCGGTCTTTTCACGGATCTTCGTTAGGCGCTCCTGAATGGATTGCATTGCCCAACCTGCTTTGGATGCAAGTGCCGCCGCCATTACCTGAAAACGTTCACCGCCAGAGAGTGTGAGCGTATCCCAAAAATGAACATTTGCCTGTTCCTTCACCTGTTCCCCACCATCCCGCGCCGAGTTGATTGTGCCACTCAGACCGGATGAAATGTGGACCGAAAGAATGTCCTTTCCAGCTTCTGCCACCTTGCGGTACAGCTCTGCAAAGATCCCGCTTGAGGGTTGTGCTGTTGTTGGAATTTGCGGCCGCATTGCTTCAAGACGATTGTAGAATTCGTCCGCAGAGATTTCAGCCGAATTCACTTCCCCTTCGGGAAATTGAATGAACAGCGGTGCCTGGATGATTCCCAGTTTCTCCAATTCTTCATTTGACATGTCTGCCGCGCAGTCTGTTACGATTTTCATAAGTTGTCTCCTTGGGGTTTATTTTTTCAACAAACTATTCACTAACAAGTTCGTGCTGTCACGCGCGACCTTCTCCCATTTTGCGCCTTTCGGGTCGAGCAGGCTTTGCAGCAGCAGACCCATAGCCGTGGAAATGATCATGCGCGAGGTCAGTTCGGGGTCCACTTCGACAAACGAACCTTCATCCACACCCTTTTTGATGAGCGAAGTGAAATATTTTTGATAACGACGATAGGGCGCAATGCCCGCGTCCCAGATCTTTTTGTCTCGGCTGGCGATCATCCAGAATTCGAGGAACATGGGCAGGTTATCGCCTGCGGTTTGGAAAATGTAGGGGAAGGCTTCGGTGATCGCCATGAAAGTTTCAGGGACGGTCTTATCTTTTGAAGTTTCAATGGCGTTATCGATGAATCGCAACCAGCCATCCAGAAGCGCGAGAAAAAGTATCTGCTTGCTCTCGAAATGATGATAGAACGCTCCTTTGCTAATGCCCGCATCCTTGCAAATATCATCCACACTCGATGCGTTGTATCCCCGTGATGAGAATAGTTTGATGGCTGACTCCAAAATCCTGGAGCGGGTTTCTTCACTGCGTTGCTGCATATTTTCCTAAACACCTCTCTCCTGTTGAGCGGGAGGCTGGGATAAGATAAAAATAAAACCGACCAGTCGGTTTGTTTTTACTCCTGAAAGATTGCACTGTCAAGATGACATAATTCATAAAAGGGTTAACCAAAAAACGGACGAAGAATCTCTCTTTGTCCGTTGGGTTGTTGCATGAATGTCGTTATGCCATCATGGGGGGCAGGTTAGGGTGAAAATTAGCGGCGGTTCTGCGAAAGCGCTCGCCGCTAATTTTCAGGCGTTACGCATGGTTCGCTTTTTACTGGGTATGTGGTTTTATCGCGGTTACGATCTCGGAAGGAAATTTTCCTTCGAGATAGGTTCTGGTTATTTTTTCAAATTGCGCATCTTTGACCACGCCTTCCATCAACACGGGGCGGCATGCGCCAAGAACGTAAAGCACCAGTTTGGCAGGCAGAGTGGAATAGAGTGTCTCACGTGTGGTCTTTGTCGATTCATTGCGCTTGCTCATGTTTAGCAAGACCATTCGTCCGCCGGGCTTGAGGACACGATGGAATTCCGTGAGTATCTTTGGCATATCCTGTGTTGGGATCAGGTCAAGCATATATCCGTTATACAAAAAGTCGAAGGTATTATCTTCAAATGGAAGTTGGCGGCTATCCGCTTCTTTGAGCTCGAAATTTGAAAACCCATGCGCCCGCAGGTTTTGTTCTGCCAACGATAGCATTCCTGTGGATGTATCGATGCCATGGATTTTTGTCTCTTTGCCGACACGTTTGGCGAGTTCAACAATGGTCAGCCCGGGACCAACAGCGACTTCCAAAACTTTTTCACCCGTTTTGATATTTGCCTTGTCTAAAGCGGCGAGATGATATGCCCATTCCATTTGGGCGACGGTTTTGCTGTACACCCAACTACGACGGTTATAGGCCCGTTTGATGACTTCTGGTTTAAATTCTTTCGCTGCAATCATAATTTCTCTCCAAGACTCATGCAGGTTTGTACGCCGTGATCTTCGCGCTGTAAACCGCTTTGTAAACATCATCCTTCGAGTAGTTGCTTACATCCAATTTCATATCTCCCAGAGCATCGTCCACAGTTTGTTTGTCAAAGAAAACCGGTTTGATGGAAATGTCAGTATAGCCCGCGGCTTCCATCATCAAGATATATTCTTTTGCTTGCACTGCACCGGCCACACAACCAGCCCAGGCACTCAGGCTTTTCTTGATTTCATCAGGTAATTCACCATCGGTGACAATATCGGATACTGCCAGTTTGCCGCCCGGTTTCAACACGCGGAAGGTTTCATTGAACACCCTGGCTTTATCTGGCGAAAGGTTGATGACACAGTTCGAGATGATGACATCCACCGTGCCGGATTCAACAGGCAGTTCTTCGATGAATCCCTGGCGGAAATCGACATTAGTGAGGTTCATCCGCTTCGCACTGGACCTGGCCCTGTCCAGCATTTCAGGGGTCATATCTACGCCGATCACTTTTCCCGCCTCGCCGACTTTCCTGGCGGCGAAGAAGCAATCAAGTCCGGCGCCTGAGCCGAGATCGAGCACGGTCTGACCAGACTCCAGTGAAGCGAGCGTGATTGGGTCGCCGCAGCCATAGCTGACCGTTGATTCGCCTTCGGGGAGAGTGGCAAGCAGATCTGTCGGGTAGAGATTGCTTTCTGGCGTGCAGCAGTTATCAGGTCCGCAACAGGAGGCGTTGTTTTTTATCCGTTCGGCGTAATGCTCTCGGACTGCATCATGAATGGGGGTGGGGGATTGAGTCATGGGTTCTCCTTTTGGAATAATGAATAGAAGTTTGTCTATATATTTGATTAAAAAAAATTGACAAGTCCGCACTGTTCACCTTGCGGCAAACAGTGGTTGAAGCTAGCAACAGCCGCAGTTGCTGCAATCGCAGGTTTCGTCTTCACAGCAATCGCTTTGGATGACCGGTAATTCGTTCATGCTTCTTCTCCTTTCATATAGATAATTGTCTAT
>DAOQPR010000100.1:0-9084 GCA_035333265.1 Anaerolineales bacterium | reverse complement strand
CTTATATACCTCCTAGCATTGGTTCAGACTCTGGCTTTACCGATGTTGCATCTGATTACTGGGCCGCGACATGGATCAAGCAGCTTGCTACAGAGGGAATCACCTCAGGTTGCGGGAGTGGGATATATTGCCCTGAAACAGCAGTCAATCGTGCGCAGATGGCGGTGTTTTTGGTGAAGACGTTTAATTTACCGTAAGAATATTTTTCAAAAGGACTCCCGCATGGGAGTCCTTTTGATTTAAACAGCGCTTCTTTCATCCTCCGCTTGAATTTCATAACGGTATAATCAGTTCCATCGATGCGGAAATCATCCATCCTCTCACAGACCTACCAATACCTGCTTGCGTTCGGGTTCGTCGCATTTGTGACAGCGATTTTGTTCACCTTGCGCGAGGCGCTCGACACCACACTGGTTGCACTGATCTATTTAATTCCCCTTGGGCTGATCACTTCATTCTGGGGACTTGGCCCCGGCATCACCAGCGCGTTGGCAACTTTCCTGGCTTTCAATTATTTTTTCATTCCACCCTATTACAACCTTGCCGTCCATCGCCCCGCCGATGTGGTCATCCTGGTCATTTTTTTGATCGTGGCCATCGTCATCAGCCAATTGGTCGGGCGGATGCAGGTCAGCCTGGCGGCGGCGACAGCGCGTGAACGGGAGGCCACCCAACTTTATGAGTTAAGCACGGCGCTCGCAGGTCTGCATGAAGGGCAGACCATTGCAGAGATTCTGGCCAAACAGGTACAGGCGGTTTCACAGGTCGAAGCTGTGGAATTAAATATCACGGGCACGCCTGCATTTATTTTTCGGCTGCCGGCAGATGAACCACCAAAACGCCCGCCGGAATGGACGCTCCCGATTCAAGTGGCAAGGGGAACTCTCGGGGAGATTCAATTGTGGAGGGCTGAACCAGCCTTCTCGTCAGGAGAGAAGCGTCTGCTTCAAACCTTTGCCAGCCAGGGAGCCTTGGCGCTTGAACGCGCCCGACTCGCCCAGGCAGAGTCACGGGCGCGGGTGCTTGAAGAAAGCGACAGACTCAAATCTGCCATCCTTTCCTCCGTCTCGCATGAATTACGCACACCGCTTTCCACCATTAAGGCAGCGGCATCGAGCCTGAGAAGCGGAGACATCCATTGGAATTCCGCGGCACGGCCTGAGTTGATCGCCGCCATTGATGATGAAGCCGATCATCTGAACCTGCTGGTGGGAAATTTACTTGATATGTCGCGCATTGAATCGGGAGTTCTTAAACCCAAACGCGAATGGAACATTCTGCCTGAGATCGTTGGGAGCGTATTAACGCGAATGAAAAGCATTACGGGCAAACATCACATCGAAGTGAATGTTCCGGAAAACCTGCCGCTGGTTCCCGTGGATTATGTGCAAATGGAACAGGTCTTCACGAACCTCATTAGCAACAGCGTCAAATACGCGCCAGAAAAGACGTCCATTGGAATCCGAGCCGTTGTCGAAGGCGAGAATATTCATGTCACCATCAGCAATCAGGGACCGCAGGTGCAAAAGGAACATCTCGAACGTATCTTCGATAAATTCTTTCGTATTACTGCGGCAGAGCGAGTGACAGGTACCGGGCTTGGTCTTTCGATATGCAAAGGGATCATCGAGGCGCACCATGGCAAGATTTGGGCGGAGAATGTTCCGAACGGCCTGGCGTTTAATTTCACCCTGCCACTGATCTGGGAAGGTATCTCGCCGCCCAAAATGCCGATCGACACGGAGACCGAATGAGCAACGCCCCTCACATCCTTGTTATCGACGATGAACTTCAGATTCAACGTGCGGTTCGTACCATTCTGACCGAAAAGGGATTCAATGTCAGTACAGCCAGCAGCGGTGAGGAAGGTCTGACACTGGCCGCAGCAAGCGAGCCAAATATCGTGATCCTTGATCTCGGTCTGCCCGACATGGACGGTGTGGAAGTCTGCACCCGCCTGCGTGAGTGGACACAATGCCCGATCATCATCTTATCGGTGCGGGATAGTGAGCGCGATAAGGTCGAGGCACTCGACAGAGGCGCAGACGATTATCTCACCAAGCCATTTGGCATCGAAGAATTAATGGCCCGCGTTCGTGTGGCATTGCGGCACTCAGCAGGCAGGCAAGGCACTCAAAGCAAGGTTATTAAATCTGGCGACCTCACCATTGACCTGGCCTGGCACATCGTCAAACGCGGAGAAGAGGAAATCAAACTCACTGCCACAGAATACAAACTACTGGCTTATCTCGCCGGTAACCATGGGCGCGTCCTCACCCACCAAAGCATTCTTACCCATGTATGGGATCCGGCAGATGCAAATCACACCGAATACCTGCGCGTGTATATGCGCCAATTGAGAAAGAAACTGGAACTCGACCCAGAGCGCCCGCTGATCATCCTCACCGAACCCGGGATCGGATACCGCTTCATCTCAGACGATTGAAAACGCCTCCAGATTCGCCTTACAGCGCCCTTGCAAAAGGGCGTTTTTATTTGTTCTTTACATGATTGGCCATTTTTTTTGTCTCCATTTTATTTACCCTCGATAAGATGAATTCATATTGAGGTGAAAATGAAGAATTTGGATACACGCAGCCCAACCTTTGTCGTCTCCCCCGCTTCCAAAACGGACCTCGAGCCTGCCAGCCGTTTAATTGTCCTTGTCCCCAACTCCGAGTTGGATCTTGCCCTCGCCGCACGCAAGATTCGCGAAGTGGCAAAAGCCATGGAAAGCCGGATACAGCTCCTCGGTCTAAGCAGAGACGCGGCGCATGAACCTGGAATTCGCAGACAACTCGTCACACTGGCCGCCATGGTCGAAGACTCCACACTCATGGTCGAATCGAAGGTCGAATATGGCAGGGACTGGTTGAACGCTCTTCGTTTCCATTGGCACCAGGGAGATGTCATCGTTTGTTTTGCAGAACAACTTTCCAATGCGTCAGGAACATCCCTAAGCAACATATTGGAAAGGGAGCTAAATACGGTCGTCTATGTCATTGGCGAAATAAAGCGTCACCATAAAAAACAAACCCCCGTTTGGCTGTACAACCTTATGGCATGGTTGGGGTCCATTGCCCTAATTGTTGGATTTTTCGGAGTACAGGCAAATCTTGTCCAAACTCCCCAGAATTTATTGCACACCCTGCTTTTTTATATTTCCCTCTTTGCCGAGGTCGGGTTGATCTGGTTATGGAACCAGTTTTTCGACCAGCGCATTGAAAAATAATCTTCAGGCAAAAAAAAATGATCAATCCAAAAGACAATACCCATACTTCAATTATCGAAAGAAACCCCAACCTCGAACCTCCGCGCACGCTGCGATCATGGTTGATCGGCCGCCCATTATCCACAGCCGATGCGCCTCATCAAACCATCGGCAAGGCAATCGGTCTGGCTGTTTTCGCGTCGGATGCGCTCTCTTCCACAGCCTATGCCACTCAGGAAATTTTGGGCGTCATCGCTGCCGCAGGAACAATTGCCTACGGCTACCTCTTTCCCATCTCGCTTGCTATCATTACCCTGCTGGCCATTGTAACCATCTCCTACGAGCAGACGATCCACGCCTATCCGGGCGGAGGCGGCGCCTACATCGTAGCCCGCGACAATCTCGGAGAGTTGCCCGCTCAAACGGCAGGAGCAGCCTTGCTCACCGATTACATCCTGACCGTATCCGTCTCGATCTCGTCTGGCGTCGCACAGATCATTTCTGCCTACCCGGAACTGTTCCCCTACCGTGTTTATATCGCAGTGTTGGCCGTCATCTTTATTATGCTGATCAACCTTCGGGGCGTAAAGGAATCGGGCACTGCCTTTGCCATCCCCACTTATTTCTTCGTAGTCGTCATGGTCATCACCGTAGGATACGGCCTTTTCCGCTACTTCACCGGCTCTCTTGGCATGGTGATCGATCCGCCGCATTTTGAAGCGCACCATGTCATTTCGGTCATTACGCCTTTCATCCTGCTTCATGCTTTTGCCAACGGCACCACGGCGTTGACCGGCGTCGAAGCCATTTCAAACGGAATTACCGCTTTCAAAGAGCCACGCAGTAGAAACGCGGGCATCACATTGATCTGGATGTCCGTCATTCTGGGGGCGCTCTTCCTGGGCCTGTCTTTCCTGACAGGCAAGGTGCAGGCTGTTTTTTCAGAAGAAGAGACTGTGATTTCCCAACTGGCGCGAACCATTTTCGACGGCCGGGGCTTGCCCTATCTGATGTTGATCTCCGGCACAACCGTTATTCTGATCATGGCGGCCAATACAGCATTTGCAGATTTTCCACGCCTCGGCGCATTACACGCCGGTGATGGGTTCCTCCCCAGGCAATTGACCTACCGCGGAAGTCGGTTGGTATATTCACGCGGCATCGTCACCCTGGCTGTGATTGCATCGATCCTTATCATCATCTTTCAGGCCAGTGTCACAAAACTGATTCCTTTGTATGCCATTGGCGTATTCCTTTCCTTCACCCTTTCACAAGCTGGCATGGCCCGCCGCTGGTGGAAGATCGGCCATTTGAAGGAAGGCGAAGAGATCGTCGAACCGGGCTCCACCTTGAGATATGAAAAGGGCTGGCAGTTCCGAATGTTCATCAATGGATTTGGCTCCCTTTGTACGGCTGTGGTCATGGTGGTGTTCGCAGTTACAAAATTCATGGAAGGCGCCTGGGTTGTGCTCATCCTCACTCCGGTTTTGGTTACGATCTTTTTTGCAATCCATCACCACTATAAACGCCTGGCGAAAAAACTTTCACTCGACAATTTTGGCGCGATTCCGCCGCACACCATGCGCCATCGGGTCATTATTCCTGTAAGTGGTGTTCATCAGGGAACCCTCGCTGCGCTTCGTTATGCACGCATATTGTCAGACGATATCACCGCAGTTCACGTGAGCATAGAGCCGGGTGAATCCACGAAAGTGCGGCAAAAATGGGAGACCTGGGGCGAGGGGATTCGCATGGTCGTCCTGGCATCCCCCTACCGCCTCTTTCTGGAACCCTTGCTGGGGTACATCTCCGAGATTTCCCGCCAACGTCAGCCCGGTGAGACCATTACGATCGTTGTGCCCGAATTTGTCTCCAACAATCGGTTGACCGACGCCCTGCACACAAACACCGCCGACCTGTTGCGTAGTCAGCTAAAACGCCAGAAAGGCATTGTCATTATCAATGTACCTTATCACGTGCATGAAGGGCATGAAGTGGAATAGTAAGCAAATTCATAAAACAAAAAGCTCCGGCTACAAGCTGGAGCTTTTTTATCTTCAAGGAATACGAACAGGATTTTGGCTATATAAAAAGGGTAAGTTCCTCCTTGCATTTTCGTAAGGAATGTTTATAATTCAGGCAGTATTTATCTTATTCTAATGTTTATATACTTGTTACAGGTTTTCCTTTGATTGATTGCAGGGAATACCAGAGGAGGAAGTTATCGTGCGTGCCAAGGTGATTGAGAAACACGCCCTCATTCAGGAACCATAAAATGGAACCCATAATCTTGCCAGTATTCCTGGCAATGAGTTTTCGTCTGTCAAGCTGCAACCCACCCCAAGGGAGGAATTGAAAATTTGAACCACCCAAAGATTTATTTTTTCAACTTCAATTCACAAAACAACCATCCTCACTTCGTTTATGAGAGGCGGGAAACTATTTGATTTAAAACATCACATACTCATGGAACGATACTGACATAAATTTTTACCATTAACCCTTACATCCGCATCCCCCTGTTGGAAAGGAAAGCAATATGTCGAAATTGCCTGCAGTACTTTTGATCGTTTTTCTCACGCTTGGTTTAATATCTCCAGAGGCTAACGCAGCTTCAAACAGCCCATCGCTCCAGCTTCACAATAATGAGCCAGTTTGTGGAACTCCCGTAACCATACCCTTGGTAACAAGTTCCAATCAAACAAGAGGAACACTGACGGTCGCCAATGGGCAGACCAAATTATTCGTTACATACACAGCTAATGCTCCCTGGAAGATCCGGGAAATGCAGGTGGCTGCTGCTAGCTCCCTTTCTGGGATTCCTGTAAATCAAAAGGGAGTTCCCAAGGTGGGTAATTTTCCATACAGGAAGGAATTTACAAGCACGACCACATATACCTTCAATATCCCGCTTACCAATTTGGGAAACCCCATCTACATCGCGGCCCATGCAGATATGAGCAGATACTGGAACACTTCCTATAGAGACGGGCGTGGAAGATGGCATGATGACTGGCACGAAGAAAGAACAGAGGTATGGGCGCAAGGAACCCGCTTCGTTCAGACCCGCGGCAATTGGGCCATGTACTTTACCTATGCCGTCCAGCCCTGTAATCAACCACCTGCTGCAGTGAGCGATACCGCAACGGTTGCAGAAGATTCCGGCACAACCACACTAAATGTACTCACCAATGATACAGACGCGGACGGCGATCCCTTCACGATTGCTTCCGCATCGGATCCAGCCCACGGGACGGTTGTTGTGGCAGGCGATGGATTGAGCCTCACCTATCAGCCAGATGCAAACTACTGTAACAACGGCTCCCCGACGGATTCCTTTACGTACACACTCAACCCAGGTGGTTCGACTGCCACAGTCGCAGTGACCGTCACCTGTGTGAATGATACGCCTGTGGCTGTCAACGATACAGTCAGTGTGACAGAAAGCTCCGCACCAAATGCGATTAACGTGCTAGCAAACGACACAGATGTGGAAGGTGATCCATTTACCATAGCCTCGGTCACCCAGCCCGCCAATGGGACAGTGGTCATCGCGGGTGATAATTTGAGTCTCACATATCAGCCGAATATTGGCTACTGCAATAACGGTTCTCCAACCGATGACTTCACCTATACCCTCACCCCCGGTGGTTCGACAGCCACAGTATCCGTAAGCATCACTTGTGTAGATGATGCGCCCGTAGCTGTCGATGACACGGCAACTGTGGACGAGGATTCGGGCACCACTACACTCAATGTCCTTGCCAATGACGTTGACTTGGACAGCGATCCATTCACGATCGCATCCGCTTCGGATCCGCTCCATGGAACGGTAGTTGTATCAGGTGATGGGTTAAGCCTTACCTATGAGCCAGATGCAAATTATTGCAATAATGGCACTCCGACCGATACATTTACCTATACCATCACACCGGGCGGCTCCACTGCCACAGTTGCAGTAACCGTCACCTGTTTGGATGACCAGCCCGTGGCCGTGAATGATGCGCTCAGCGTCGCTGAAGATGCCAGTGCCACCATAGTCAATGTGTTGACGAATGACTCCGATGCAGACAGCGACCCATTCACGATTGCTTCCGCTTCGGATCCAGCCAACGGGACGGTTGTCCTGGCAGTCGACGGGCTGAGTCTCACCTACCAGCCAGACGCCGGTTACTGCAACGATGGCTCCCCTACCGATGACTTTACCTACAGCCTCACTCCCGGCGGCGCAACGGCTACCGTTGCAGTGACAGTTGTCTGTGTAGATGATGAGCCGGTGGCTATCAATAATTCGACAACCGTGGATGAAGACTCCAGTGCTACTACCATTAATGTCCTGCTTAATGATGCCAATCCAGATGGCGGCCCCATCAGCATCGCCTCTGTAACCCAACCTGCCAATGGCGTGGTATCCATCACCAATAGCGGCGCTGATCTTACCTATACACCAAATGCCAATTATTGCAACGATGGCACGCCCACTGATGACTTCACATACACGCTCACTCCCGGCGGCTCAACCGCTACCGTCGCAGTGACAGTTACCTGTGTGGATGATGCGCCCACAACAGTGGACGATACCGCCGCCGTCCTGGAAGATTCTGGCGTGACGACCATCAACCTTCTGGCAAACGATTCAGACATCGATGGCGGCATCAACAGCATCTCATCTGTCACTCAACCCGCCAATGGGATAGTGACCATCACCAACGGCGGCGCCAATGTAAGCTATGAGCCAAATGCCAATTATTGCAACGACGGTTCCCCCACCGACGATTTCACCTACACCGTCTCGCCTGGTGGCTCCGTCGGCAATGTCGCTGTGACAGTGACCTGCGTCAACGACGCGCCAAGTTTCGATCTGCCTGCCGACCCAGACCAAAGTGTGTTGGAGGATTCCGGCGCACAAACGGTTTCAGGCTTTGCAAGTAACATCAGCACCGGGCCTGCCAATGAATCCGGACAGACTGTTACGTTCAGTGTTTCCAACGATAACAATATCCTCTTCTCCTCACAGCCCGATATTGACGAAACCAGCGGCGACCTGACCTACACCCCCGCGGCGGGCGCAACAGGGTCGGCCCTCGTGAGCGTCTATTTGACGGATACCGGCGGAATCGCAAACGGCGGCGTAGATACAAGCGCTACACAAACATTCACGATCACTGTCTCGCCACTGACAGCCCCACCCGTCGCCGAGGAAGATAACTATTCCACCAACGTCAACATAACGATCTCGCGCTCCACATTGAATCCTGATGACCTGTTGGATAACGACGATCTCGGCATACCAGCCGCCACGTTGACCAGCTTTGGCGGCGGCAGCCTGGGCGGCGCAGTGACCAATAATGCCGCAGGCGCAAGCGTAGCACTGGCTGGCGGCACCTTGACGGTAAATGCTGATGGTAGTTTTTCGCTCACCACGCCAACACTCACCGGCTCCTATACATTCCAATATCGCCTGACAAATGGATCCGGGGTCTCGGACGCACTGGTAACGATTGAAGTGCAAGGCCCGCCCGATGCATTCGACGACGAGCCCAATTCGAGCAGCGCGCCAAGTGATGCGTACCATGCAGCCTTGAACACCACACTAGATAGCGCAGCCGATACCAATACCCCTGCTGTCTTGGATAATGATAATCCTGGTTTCCCAATCGGAACGGTTGCCAGCTTTGGCGGCGGAAGTTTGCCCGGCGATGCAAGTACCAACGCGGCAGGTGACACAGTTAATTTTGGCTCTGGCGGCTCCTTGCAGATGAATGCCAATGGCGAATTCATCTTCACCCCCAGCACCGACTTCACCGGCTTGTTCACATTCGAATATCGCCTTACCAATATCGTCGGTTCGGATGATGCAACCGTTACCATCG
>DAOQPR010000099.1:0-9115 GCA_035333265.1 Anaerolineales bacterium | reverse complement strand
TGGACACCGCTGCCTGATTCGTGAAGGTAAGCGGGGCATCTGTCAGGTGCGTTTTTTCAAAGGTGGAACACTATTTGTTCCGCATGGGTATGTGGCTGCTTTGCAAAGTGATCCGATTGAGAAAAAACCATTTTCGCACGTTATGCCTGGTTCGAATGCACTAACCTTTGGAATGTTGGGGTGCGACTATCATTGTTCGTATTGTCAAAACTGGTTGACATCACAGGCCATGCGTGACCCGGCTTCGGAGGCATCTGCACAGTTTGTACGCGAAGTAACCCCTAAAATGGTATTGGATTATGCAAGGCGCACAAGGGCGGCGGTGGTTGTTTCTTCTTATAATGAACCTCTCATTACCAGTGAGTGGGCGGTAAAGATATTCAAGGAGGCAAAGGCTCATGGGTTGATGTGCGCGTTTGTTTCCAATGGGAATAATACTCCGGAGGCCGTTGAGTATCTTGCACCATACCTTTCTGCGTATAAGATAGACCTGAAATGTATGAGTGATCGAAATTATCGCAAACTTGGTGGGACATTACAGAATACTCTGGATGGAATCCGGCGTGCCAGGGCGGCAGGTTTGTGGGTGGAGGTGGTTACACTGACCATTCCTGGTTTCAATGATTCGAACGAAGAGTTGTGGGATGCAGCGCGTTTTCTGGCAGAGGTATCTCCCGATATTCCCTGGCACGTGACAGCTTTTCATAAGGATTACAAGATGACCGAGCCGGATAACACCGATGCGAAGACACTCATTCGTGCGGCGGAGATCGGGCGCGAGGCTGGGCTAAAGTTTGTCTATGCCGGGAATTTGCCGGGAACGGTCGGGGAGTATGAGGATACCCTGTGCCCGGCGTGCAACTACCGGCTGGTGAAGAGGCGGGGGTATGTCATCCAGGAATATCACATTACGGGTGATGGAAAATGTCCAAAATGCGGGGAAAACATACCTGGAGTATGGCCAAAAGACCCTTCTGTAGTAGGGTTGAATGGAATTGGTTTTCCGGTAAGTTTGTATTAGGTGTATAATCCCGCATCATTTTGCGCGGCAAAATGAAAACTCATATTCTCTCTATTGGAGGAGAACTGTATGAAACGAAATCTGTTCGCTTTGCTTTCGTTGTTGGTGCTTGCAAGCATGTTGCTTGCGGCTTGTGGCACTCCTGCCACCGAAGCACCTGCTGCCACGGAAGCCCCTGCCACGACTGAGGAAGCTCCTGCTGCCACCGAAGCTCCCGCTGATTCTTCTGCAGCGTGTGCTCCTGCAGCCGTTGGTTGGGACCCCACCACCGCTGACACTGGCGCCAAAGGCATTACCATTGCCTTTGAGCAGGAACCTGACCAGGCCGTTGGTATGTTCAGCAACATGAGCTTTGCTGCCTGGATCTGGCAGACCTACGGTGTTGGCCCCGCCAAATGGGATGACAAGAATGAATTGGTGCCTTATGCCGCTGTTGAAGTGCCGAGTTCTGAAAATGGTGGCGTCTCTGCGGATGGCTTGACCGTTACCTGGAAACTCAAGGATTGTATCTTCTGGTCCGACGGCGAACCCATCACCTCTGCAGACTTCAAATTCACCTTTGAATCTATGATGAACGAAGCCAACGCTCCCATCAGCCGCTCTGGTTGGGATAAGATTGCCAGCATTGATACCCCCGATGCTCAGACTGTTGTGATCAACTTCTCCAGTCTCTATCCTTCCTGGCCGACCCTGTTCTCTCTTGGTCCGAACAACAGCAGCGGCGGCTTGCTCCCCGCTCACATTCTCGAAGGCCAGACTGGTCTCGAAACCAACCCCCAGATTCACCAACCCACCTGGGCTGGCGGTCCGTTTGCCATCAAGGAATGGGTGGCTGGCGATCACATGACCCTTGTTCGCAACCCGAACTACTTCGGTGATGCCGCTATATTGGACTATATCAATATCAAGTTCGTACCCGATCCTGAAGCAGGCCTCGCGGCTTTGCAGGCTGGCGATGTTGATTTGATGGTCAACCTGGCCGAATCCGATATTGAAACCGTTAAGGGCCTTGAGTCTCAGGGTATTAAGCTGCGTGTTGATAACACCTCGGAATTCGAGCACCTGTTCTTCAACCTCGGCACCGTTGCCGGTGTGGATGGCAAGGGCGCGAGCGATGTGGACGGCTTCTGCCCCTTCAAGGATGTCCGTGTTCGTAAGGCCATTGTCCTTGGTATCGACCGCCTCTCCTTCATCGAGAACTACTTGAAGGAAGACGAAAAATCCTTCATTGCTACCCTGTGGCCGAACTCCTACTGGAACAACACAAGTCTGACCCCGTATCCTTACGATCCCGATCAGGCCAATGCCCTGCTTGATGAAGCTGGTTATCCTGTCGGTTCCGATGGCATTCGTGCTGGTACTTGTGATGGCAAGGAAGTCAAGTTCTCCCTCGGTATCGAGACCACAACCGCCCAACGCCGTGTGGATAATGTTCTGACCATCCAGTCCGAACTCAAGAAGATCGGTATCGATATCATTCCGAACCACCTCCCCGCTGGTACGTTCTTCGGTTCCTATACTGAAGGCGCGGATATGCCTTTGGGCAAGTACGATATGGCGATCTTCACCACTGGTTACTACCCGGATCCTGACTCTAGCTCCAACTGGCGCTGTGCCGATGTGCCGAATGCCAGCAACCCCACTGGCGGTAACAACTACCACATCTGCGATCCGAAACTTGACCAACTGTTTGAAGATGCGCTCAAGACCGTGGATCCTGCCGGACGCAAGGTTGTTTATGATGAGATCCAGCAGTACATGTACGACAATGTGCTCATGATCCCGCTGTATGCTCGCGCCAATGTGTATGCCTATCAGGATACTCTGGTGTTCCCGCCCAGCTCCGGTTATACCGGTGGTGGCGCTGGTAACTGGGCCGCTGAATATTACGATACAACCAAGTAAGTCTCTGAAAAGATAAGTGTGTAAGAAAAAACCTGTGGCGCTTATGCGCCACAGGTTTTCCCTAAGTAAAGAAATTAAATAATAATATTAATTGCTGCCCTGGCTTAAACTTTTGCCGGTGCAGTGGGAAGGCTCTACACATGTGGTCTTACCTGGTTCGACGGCTTATTCAAGCCATTTTTACTCTTTTCATTATTACAATGCTTTGTTTTATCTTAACAAGGCTTTCCTCTGACCCTATGGCGCAGTATGCCAATAGACCGGGGATCACAGCAGAAGACAAAGCGCGAATCGCAAAAAACCTTGGTTTGGATCAGCCCATGCCTGTACAATATGTCCGCTGGCTGGGGCTGGCATTGCAGGGTGACCTGGGGGATTCTTTCTTTTCAAAGCAGCCTGTCATTGAGATGATAAAACAGCGAATGCCAATGACATTAACCATGATGATCACGGCCGAAATTTTTATCATCCTGGTTTCTCTTATTCTTGGCCTTGTAGCGGCTGTGAAACAATATTCCTTTGTTGATAACGTGATAACAACTCTTTCATTTATTGGCTTTTCCATGCCAATTTTCTTTATCGCCCTGGGTTGTATCATGCTCTTTGCCGTAAAGTTCAAACAGTGGGGACTGCCCTATTTGCCTACGGGTGCGGATATTTGGGATCCCAAGGATCCAGTGGAAATGATCCGGCATCTTATTATGCCGGTATTCTGTCTGGTAGCCATTCAAACTGCAGGTTATTCCCGCTTCTTGCGCACAAGCATTTTAGAGGTGTTGGGTCTTGATTACGTCCGTACGGCACGCGCCAAGGGTCTGACGGAGAAGGTTACACTTTACAAACATGCGTTTCGTAATGCTGTTTTACCCTTTGTCACCATTATCGGTTTGGATATTCCGGGTTTAATGGGCGGTGCGTTGGTGACAGAGTCCGTATTTACCTGGCCGGGAATGGGACGCCTATTTTGGGAATATGCAGGGCGGGGAGATTATCCGGTTGTGTTAGGTGTTCTCCTATTGACATCCAGCGGTGTTGTATTTTTTACGATCATTGTAGATGTTCTTTACACAGTGATTGACCCGCGAATTCGCTTAAGTTAGGAGATTCATATGGCTGAGACTTCTGAACTCGAAAGACCCTCCCTATCCCTTGGATCGCTTGCTGCCAAAGAAATTAAAACGCCTCTTACCCCCGGCCAACTGATCTGGCGTCGTTTTCGCAAGCATCGTATGGCCGTGATGGGCGGTATTGGCGCTGTACTTTTGGTGCTTTTCATCGTCATTGGTTCCATCGTGTATCCTGAAAGCAAAGCAAATGAAACAGACTTGGTGGCACGGTTGTCTGCTCCAAGTAACACTCATTGGTTCGGTACAGATAGTGTGGGTCGGGACGTTTTTGTAAGAATTATTTATGGCGGGCAGATCTCGTTGTTTATCGGCATTCTTTCTGTGATTGTTTCCGTTTCCTTGGGAACGCTCATCGGGGGGGCGGCCGCGTATTATGGTGGCTGGGTGGATTCGATCCTGATGCGCTTCACAGAGGCCATGCTTGCCATTCCCTCCCTGTTTCTCTTGATCGTGCTTGCCAAGTTCATTGGCCGTGAGGTGGGGCAGGTGGTTATTTTGGGGCGCACGTTTAGCGGCAGTATCGGCATCGTGATCCTTGTTATTGGTCTAACCTCCTGGATGTACCTGGCTCGTATCGTGCGTGCCAATGTTCTGTCCATTAAAGAACTGGATTATGTTTCCGCCTCCAAAGCCTTGGGCGCGACCGATACCCGTGTCTTTTTCAGGCATTTGGTTCCAAACACCCTCGGCCCCATTATCGTCTCGTCCACGTTGGGGTTGGCAGGCTCAATCCTTACTGAAGCCTATGTCTCCTTCCTTGGGCTGGGCGTTCAACAGCCAACCGCCACATGGGGAAACATGATGCAGCAGGCACAATCTTTCCTGACACGTGGCGCCTGGTGGATGTGGGTTTTCCCCAGCATCTTTATTGTGTTTATCATCTTGTGTGTTAATTTGCTTGGTGATGGTTTGCGAGATGCCTTCGATCCGCGCAGCAACCGTCATCTGTAATTTCCACTTTCGAGCAAAATGCCCGTCAACAATGACGGGCATTTTTTGTTAGATCTATTGCAAAAGTTCCAAAATAGGAGAGGACTCCGAAGGTTCTACTTTTGAAAACCCTGCCTGAAGTAGAACTTCAGGATTCCAAAGTACTTGTACAAGAAGTCCATTAAGGGTTCCCTGCGAGTAATCTCCATACAGCCAGTGCGCCGAATAGAAAGCCTGTTATGGCAACTCCGGTAACGACTTCGCGAGATTCTCTTTCGTCGTGCAGAGATATTTGCGGCGGAATTCCCACCGCCGTCCACCGTGGACCGGCAAACCAGGCGAAGATGGCGCCGCCCAACAACCCGCCGATATGCCCCCAGTTGTCGATATTTGGGGTCAGGCCGATGAACAGGTTGATGACTATGATAAAAACTGCATTTCCAATGGCTTGCCGGGCATAAGAGCCGAAGAGCCGCCGATTTTGATAAAAGAAAATCACTTCGGCGGCGATCAACCCAAAGACCGCTGTGGAGGCGCCCACTGAATAGCCTGTGGTGAAGAGAAAGGAAAACACATTTCCGGCAAAGCCACCCAGGAAATATAAAAGCAGAAAACGCCAATGTCCAAAGTGCCTTTCCAAGAAGCTGCCGATCGAATACAGGGCATACATGTTGAAAAAGATATGACTCACGGAGCCATGCAGGAAAACAGGCGTGATGAAGCGCCAGATCTGCCCGGCATAGATCGCTTCATTAATGCGTGCGCCAAATAGGATCACCCAGTCGATGCCGTAGGACGAATCTCCAAACAGGGCAGAGCTAAGCATTTGTAAAATGTAGACCACTACAGTAATACCAATCAGTACGTACGTCACTGTTGGTGGAGTTGTGGGCATTTGCACGTAAACAGGTTGTCGGGTGGGAACAGGCTCGGGGTCTTGTGGAGCAGAGATCGGGTTGGGTAGGGAGGCGGGAGGTTGATTCAAAGAGTCACCTTGCGATGATGGACACGCAGATGTTCCGCTGCAATCACAGCGCGGACTTTTTCCACTGTGTCATCCAAATGAAAATCATGATTGACGATCACATAGTCAAAGGCGTCGAGACGCTGCAATTCCTTACGGGCAGTGGCAATACGCAGCGAGAGTGAATCTGCCGACTCGGTTTTACGCTCACGCAGGCGGCGCTCCAGTTCTTCTTCGCTTTCGCAGGTGATGAAAATAAGCAGAGCCTCGGGCGCAAGTTTGCGTACCGTCTCTGCGCCCTGAACATCGATCCGCATGACCACGTCTTTGCCGCTGGCGAAGGCGTCGCGCACCTGACCCTTGGGAATGCCTTTGTAATCGCCATATACAATGGCATATTCGATCAATTCATTTTGTTCGATCATGCGCGCAAACTCATCCTTTGAGACGAAGAAATAATCCTTGCCGTGAACTTCGTTGGGACGTTTCTCGCGAGTGGTAGCGGTGACGACAAAATGAAAGGGAAATCCGCGTTCCTTCATGCGTTGAACAACGGAATCTTTACCAACGCCGGATGGCCCGGAAATTACGATCAATAATGGATGGGGTTTGCGGAGATTGAATTCGGACATCTGCGTATTTTACCAAACCCGCCTCACTTCGATGCCTTTGCTTGATTCTGCTACAATAGCTTTATGCCCACCTATGACTTTATCTGCAATTCTTGTGGAAAGCGCTTTGACGTGTTCCTGACCTTCAGCGAATATGGAAACAAGGAGATTCACTGTCTGCATTGTCAAAGCGCCAACATCCGCCGCCGAATGACAAAAGTACGCATCGCCAAGTCTGGCGGAGCGCGGCTTGAAAGCATGACAGATGAATTCATGGGTTTTGAAGAAGTGCAGGATGACCCCAAAGCCCTGGGAAAAATGATGCGAAAAATGGGGAGTGAAATGGGTGATGAACTCCCGGAAGAGTTCAACGAAATGGTCGATCGCCTCGAAGCAGGCCAGAATTATGATGAGATCCAGTCCGCCCTGCCAGATGGGGAAGATGAGACATCGGGCGGATAAGGCTGTAATTGAAGTAATTTTATCCAAATTGTTGTGACTTTCGTCACTTCAGAGGATGTGCATATTAACTTGGCATTAATTCTATGCTTAAGTAGAATTCTCTGTACTCTTTAAGACCCTCTCTGGAGGAGAGCTTGTTTGGCAAGGCTAGTCTCATCTTTTGATACAATGACCTAAGGAGAAAGATTATGAGTATAAAAAAGGTTTTAATCCTGATTGGATTCATGATCCTGACCGTCACAATTTTAACGGCGTGTGGCGGTAAAGAATCACCTACGGAAGCAACAGACCAGGCGGCAACAACAGAAGAAGCTGCCACTCCCCCCGTGCCGGATACCCCATATCTGGCCGACTGGCAAACCAGCGCCCATGCCAACGTCTCGGATGAGCCTTTCCGACATTGGGATGATGCCACTGAAAACCCCGATGGGGTGCCCACCACCTGCGCCAAGTGCCATACCAGTACAGGCTATGAGGATTATCTCGGTGTGGATGGTTCTGAACTTGGAAAAGTAGACTCTCCTGTAGCGGCTGTCGATGCCCAGGGGATTCAATGTGTTGCCTGTCACAACCCGGTCACTTTGATCAAGACCACCGTTCAATTCCCTTCCGGCGTGCAAATTACCGCTGGTGATGATGTGCGTTGTATGGAATGCCATCAGGGCCGTGAGTCCAAAGTGAGTGTCGATGCGCTCATTGCCAAATTTGGTGAGAACGTTGATCCCGATCAGGTTCCTGCCCCTGTAAAAGATGACCAGGGTAATGATGTTACCCTTGGCTTCAAAAATGTCCATTACTATGCCGCTGCTGCCACGCTTTATGGAGGCATGGTGCATGGCGGTTATGAATATGAAGGCAACACCTATGATGCAAAGAACACCCATGTAGAAGGCTATGATTCCTGCACAGGTTGTCACAATCCGCATACGCTTAAAGTGAAAGTGGAGCAATGTGCGGCTTGCCATCAGAACGTCGCTACCCAGGAAGACCTGAAAGATATTCGCATGGTTTCCTCTGCGCCAGATTATGACGGCGATGGTGACATTACAGAAGGCATGTACTATGAAATTCAGGGCCTGCAGGAAATTCTGCTTACTCAAATCCAAAAATACGCCGTGGATACAGCAGGGACGGAGATCAAATATGATGCTGAAACGTACCCCTACTTCATGGGCACCGACGGCAAAGCCTACCCTAATTGGACTCCCCGTTTGTTAAAAGCCGCATATAACTATCAGGTATCCATCAAGGACCCTGGCGCTTTTGCGCATGGGAACAAGTACATCGTCCAACTCCTGTTTGATTCGATTGCCGACCTTGGCGGCGACGTCAGCACCCTTGCCCGTACAGATGCAGCCCACTTTGCCGGAGATACCATGCCGTTCCGCGATTGGGACCTCAATGCAGACGGCTCACCCAATTATGTTGTGCCTTTTGCCTGTGTGAAATGCCATACAGCCCAGGGTTTGCCCACATATCTTAAGGATGGCGGTACAACGGTTGTAACGGGATCTGGAACCACGGCCATTACAGGCCTTTCCAACATGCCCTCGAGTAATGGCTATATGTGTACAACCTGCCATGAAGAAATGACCACCTTCACAAGGCATGAAGTTAAGAGTGTTGTATTCCCAAGCGGCAAGGCAGTTTCCTTTGGCGGCAAGGATGGAGATGGCAATTTTATTGCAGATGACTCCAATCTTTGTATTTCCTGCCATCAGGGTCGCGAATCCACCACAAGCATGAACAATGCCCTGCGCGGGTTTGAGCCGAACACGGCCAACCCGAAGATACGCTTCAAGAATATCCACTACTTTGCTGCAGGCGCGACAATTTTCGGAAACGACGTTCAGGGAGCCTATCAATACGAAGGCAAGGAATATGTCGGTCAGAACTTGCATGCCAGCAAGAGCGGCAAGATGAACAAATGCGAAGAATGCCATGATGTTCACGCGCTTGAACCCAAGATCGAATCCTGCAACGCCTGTCATGACCTTGAGAATAATGATCCCAAGACCATTCGCAAGGCAGATGTGGATTATGATGGCGATGGCAATACGACAGAAGGCATCGCTGAAGAAGTCAGCACCCTTGC
>DAOQPR010000098.1:0-9177 GCA_035333265.1 Anaerolineales bacterium | reverse complement strand
CTGCAATCCAACTCGAGGAGAAACCATGTCCAACCGGGATTCTGTTCCTACATCTAAATTTGCCATGTTCTGGTCGCTCACCAAACCCTCGCAATCGGGTCTTCTGCTTGCTACGGGTCTGGCGGGTTATATGAGCGCGCGCTGCCCTGTCTTCAACATCTCTACAATTATTGGCCTTTCCATCAGCCTCTTCCTTGCCATTGCAGGCAGCACCCTGCTCAACATGTGGTGGGACCGCGACATCGACGCCAAAATGGGCCGCACCCAAAAACGCGTCACCTCCAAAGGTCTCGTATCCGACAAAGAAGTGCTGATGGTCGGCGTGATCATTTCCGTCATTGGCATCGGCTGGGCTTTGGCAATGGACTGGCTCTACGGCTTGGTCGTCTTCGCTGGTTGGTTTTTCGACGTGGTCGTGTATAGTATGTGGCTCAAACGCCGCACCTGCTGGAGCATCCTTTGGGGCGGCATCTCGGGCGCCATGCCCATCCTCGCGGGTCGCGTACTCGGTCTCGAATCCATTGACTGGATCGGTCTCATGCTCGCACTTGGCGTGCTGCTTTGGATCCCCACCCACACCCTCACCTTCAGCATGAAATTCCAAAAAGACTATGCAGACGCAGGCGTGCCCACCTTCCCCTCCACCTATGGCCTGGATGTGACACGCTTCACCATCGCCTTCTCGTCTGTCCTCGCCGCCGCCGCCATGGTCGTCGCGGGTGTTGGCATTGGCATGGACTGGGGTTTCCTGCGCTTGCTCGGTGTGCTATCTGCGGGCATGCTCCTCCTCGCCGCCGCCATGACCTTCAAACCCACCGAACGCGTCAACTTCGGTCTGTTCAAATACGCATCGGTGTACATGCTTGCCGCCATGATTTTGGTCGTATTGGAAGTCATTTAGTATCGCAAGGCGAACCTTGCGATACTTGCAAGATAAATCTTGCACTACCTATCATGAAACTCTCCTCCCTCGACCGCATCCTTCTTCTACTCACCGTCCTCCTTGCCTCTTATCAAGTCTCGGCAGGCATAGATGGTTTCGATACTCTGCCCATCATTGCCTACACCATTGCCTTCGGCGTGATCCTTGTGGCAGCATTGCTCATCTTCATTTTGGGGATGGAGGTGCTCGACTCGCCCATTGTGGTCATCGTTTCGACGATCATTCCACTGAGTTTGGCAGTTGGCTTGGTCTGGCAGCACCTCGCCTCCTGGCGGACCTCGTACCTGGTCTTCGCCATCATCGGTTTCCTCGCTGTGACTCTGACTCGGTCGATTCAAATGCAAAACAAACTGCCAGTCATCGTGCTCGCCGTCACGCATGGAATCGCTGGCATGACCATCTTCCTGCTGCCTATCATCATCGCCATGCAGGGGTTGGTCAAACCACTCTTCTCCCTAGTCGGCATCGGCGGCGCGTTGATCGGCATAGGCGGGTTGCTGCTCTCCTTCCTGAAAACCGGAAAGCCGATCCTATCGAGAGATAGGATCATGAGGTTATTCCCAGCATTACTTCTGCTGACAACAGCACTTTTTGTAGCAGGCTTCAAATTTGGGTAACGTACAAACCCTAAAGGTTTCAAAAACCTTTAGGGTTTATTTTTTGAAAGGAGTAAAGAATGTCCACGAATAGTTTCTTCGCAAAATTCCTGCGTTTCATCGGCATCGTCCTTATGGGGTTGACGGGAGGCTTCACCCTGCTGGGCGGAATTGGCACCACCTGCGCCGCGCTCTTCCCCACTCAGTACGACAGCATGGCAGCCTTGGCTCCATTCCAATGGCTTTACATTCTGTTCGTCATTACGGGCATTGCCATCGGTCTCTGGGGGTTATGGGCAACTATAAAACTCGTGCGCGGGACTTCCGACTCGTACAAGATGAGTCTGCAAGCCCTCGTTGCAGGGACGGTCATCGGCTGGCTCCATATCTATATGTCGCAGATGTTGCGCGGCAAATCCATGCCGGTGGATGCGGTGGTGTACACGACCATCTTCACGCTGGTCATCTTCCTGATCTTCCGCATCCCTTCTATTTGGCAGGGCGTGAACTTTGAGAAAGGCAATACCAAAAACAACCTGCCAGCGGGCGGATCTGCCGCAATTCTGCTTGGCATCATGACACTCACCATTCAATACACGATGGGTTCGACCCACACTTGGGGCGGAGTAAATTATGCAGACACGTTCAACTCGTCCATGACAGGGATTGGCCTGGGATTATTACTTTTGGGTGCAGGGCTCTTCGTCAGTGGCGCAATGTTTGAGGGAACAGTGGGCAGGTTACAGTTAAGAGAACGAGGCGCATAGATTACCATCAAGAAAAAATCCCCGTTGGGTAACGGGGATTTTTTTTGGTTAATTTTCGTTATTCGCACTAGAAGGATGCCTTTTCACCATGTCATCCTGTAGCATGAGAATGCCATTGTTGACCTGGTTACTCATTTTGGCGATTTGTTCTTGCAGCTGCAGGAGTGTGTCGAGAATATAGTTATCGGCATCGCTGCGAATGCCTTCGGCTTCGGCACGCGCCTGTGCAAGGATCTGATCGGCCCGGCGTTGGGCTTCCTGGGTGATGATATCTTTTTGAACGAGCTGGTCAGCCTTGTCGCGGGCGATCTGCAGGGTGCGATTGGCTTCCTCCTGCGCCTGCGCCATGACGCGATCACGTTGGGCCACCACCTGCTGCGCCTTTTTGACTTCTTCAGGAATGGCAATGCGCATTTGGTCGATAAGTTCCAACATCTTATCTTCATCCACAACAACGTTATGCGTGAAGGGCACAGCCTTCGCATCATTGAAAAGCTCTTCGAGACGGTCGATCAGTTGAAGAATGTCCATAAGCTGCTCACACAAAAGAGAGTGGTGTGCGCTGAATGCTCGCACGGTTTCCATTATACGTTAATAATTCTAGCACAAATTAATCACGCAATGCATTTGGCAGGGAGTGATCTCCCATTTGAGCGACCTTTTCTTTCAAAGCGCGTTCCACATGCGGCGGCACCATGCTGGAGACATCTCCATTCAAGGTGGCGATCTCGCGCACCGTGGACGAGGAGAGGAAGGTATGTTGTTCGGCAGTGATCAATGCAACCGTCTCAACAGTATCGCCTGCCAGGCGTTGATTTGCAAGCGCCATACGGAACTCGAACTCAAAATCGGAGAATACACGCAAACCGCGTACGATGACATGCGCTTCGATCTTTCTGGCAAATTCGATGGTCAGGCCGCTATAACCGGTTACCCTGATCTTTGGGTTGTTCCGGAACGCCTCCTCCACCAATGACATACGCTCCTCGGGCATAAACATCAGATTCTTGAGGGGCTTATCGTATACAGCCATCACCACTTCATCGAAGAGTTTCGAGGCGCGGTTGGCAATGTCCATGTGGCCGTAGTGAATGGGGTCAAACGTTCCGGGAAATAAGGCTCTAACCATTTTAGTTTTGTAGTCCTTTAGGTATCTAGTCTCATAGTCATCCGTCACATGGTCGGTCAGTCTGGCGGCAAATTGACCACATGACCAATCGACGATGTGACCATTCGACTAACTCACATCACTGGTCGTGCCCTTCCAAAACCTCTCGAACGACTCTGCCAACAAGGCGTGTTCTGGCTGGGTAAGGTAGGGGTCACGTGCAAACAGCGATTTGGCCGCCTCACGCGCTTTCTCGATCAGGCGCACATCTGTAATACTGGCCATCTTCAACGAGGAGGCAAAACCCGCCTGACGGGTTCCCAGGAATTCACCTGGGCCGCGCAATTTAAGGTCGAGATCGGCAAGTTCAAAACCATTGTTTGTAGTTGCCATCGCCTGAAGGCGTTCATTCTCGGTTGCATCTTCACGGGTGGGGATTAATAGACAAGTGGAGGCTGCTGAGCCGCGCCCGACCCGCCCGCGCAATTGATGAAGCTGTGCCAGACCAAACCGGTCTGCCCCTTCGATCAACATGACAGTTGAGTTGGGCACATCCACCCCTACTTCGATGACCGTGGTCGAAACAAGGATATCGTATTGTTTATCGCGGAATTTCAACATCACTTCATCTTTTTCGCCTGGCTTCATACGTCCGTGCAACAAACCCAGTTTCAGATCAGGAAAAACCTGGTTGGAAAGAGCTTCAAAATCATCCACTGCTGCGCGGACATCCAACTTTTCACTTTCATCGATCAATGGATAGACAATAAAAGCCTGATTCCCATTTTTCACCTGGGAGCGGATCATCGTATAGGCGCGTTCACGTTCCTGCGGCCGGAGGACATAGGTTGCAATGGGTTGTCTGCCAACCGGCATTACATCCATCACAGAAATATCGAGGTCGCCGAAGACCGTCAACGCCAGCGAGCGCGGAATAGGAGTCGCTGTCATCACCAACAGATGTGGGTTTGTGCCTTTACTGCGCAACTCTGCCCGTTGTTCCACGCCAAAGCGATGTTGTTCGTCGATCACAACGAATTGCAGATCCTTGAATTGCACATCTGGTTCGATGACCGCATGTGTTCCGATGACGATCCTGATCGACCCATCCACCAGACCCTGACGGATCGCTTCCTTCTCAGAAGCCGTTGTGTTCCCCACCAACAAACGGATTTCATCCTGTTGCAAAAATCCAGCCTCACCGGTCAGCAGGTTAACAAAATTTCGATAATGCTGTTCCGCCAGGATCGAAGTCGGCGCCATGATCGCCGCCTGTGCCCCATTGAAAACGACCATGCTTGCACCCAATGCTGCAATAACCGTCTTCCCGGAACCCACATCGCCTTGAATGAGTCGGTTCATTGGCTTGCCTGAATCCAAATCCTTGCGAATATCTTCGAGGGCGGCTTGCTGGGCAGAGGTCAGGGTGAAGGGCAAGGCAGCTAAACGCGCACCCAGCCACTCGTCCAAGACTGTGAAGCGGCGGCCTTCCACTTCCTGCCAGTCACGCTTTTGTCTCAACACACCCATCTGCAAATAAAAAATTTCATCAAAAGCCAGACGTTCCCGAGCAAGCTTTAACCGCGCTTGTGAGTCCGGGAAATGCACCTGGGTCAATGCCTCGCCCAACGATACCAACTGCGCCTCGCGTTTGGTTATATCGGGCAGGGCATCTACAACTGCGGGTGACCAATACGCAACAACCTGCTTCATTTGATTGCGCAGCCATTTTTGGGTGATCCGCTCGGTCAATGAATAGATCGGCACAATGCGGTTAGTGTGAAGATTTTCCATCTCCACGCTTTCCCAATCAGGGCTATTCATCACAATGCGGCCCAGGTATTGATCGATCTTGCCGGAAACTGAAATGACCTCACCCTGCTTAAGACGATTCATCAACCAGGGTTGGTTGAAAAATGAAATGCGCAGCGAGCCGGTGCCATCATTGATAATGACTTCAATAATGCTGCGATTACCGCCTTGAATTGGGCGGTTGTGAATGCTTTGGATCGTGCCCAACACCGTCACAACATCGTTATACATCAAGGCCTGAATCGGTTTGAGCAATGAATAATCTTCATAGCGGCGCGGGAAGTAATACAACATGTCGCCAAGCGTGCGCATGCCCAATCGCTCCAACGATTCGGCATTCTTTGGCCCAACGCCTTGCAAAACGGTCAATTGAGCGCCAAGCGCCGCCGGGGTCTGGCTATGTTTCGCGCTGGTGGCTGCTTCAAATCGTTGCGGCGGAGCCTGCCTTTGTTTATGCTGTTGTGGAGGATTCTGCCGGGGCTGGGCCTGATCTGACGCCGAAGCTACATCTGCCCCATCAGCTTTTATCTTCCCCTCTGCATCGCCTCGCGGCGGACGTTGGGGCTGGTTCTGTGTCTGCGGCTGACTTGACCCTTTAGGCTTTTGACCTGCTTCAGGGTAGGTCTCTCCAATCCGCTTCCACAATCCTTTGAGCGAATCCGCACGCCCAGTAGGTGTAAGTTTTTCATAGGAGCGTAATCGTGAAATGACGGCCTGAATCACTTCCTCTGTAACCCCATCGGCGCGAGCCTCCCCTTCCCAATAATCGAGCATCTTGGCAAGTCCGCCGATAATGGCAGTATTTTCATATTTTATTTCGTGTTCGAGCCTAAAAAATTTGCGTAACTTTTCAAGAGATGGTTGCATAATGGCTAATTTTATCATGGCAGGCATGAACACCCTTCACATGAGGGAAGCATTGCCCAACCGTTCGCCTTGACAGCATGGCAAATCCCTACTATTATTAGTTTATTAATATAAATCACTTATGGAGAGAAATTGATGAATTGGTTCGATACAAGCAATCTTTTCAGTCTGGCCCGTCAGGGAAAACGGTTGACACATATCGCTGCCGTCATTCCACTTGCCTTCATTTTTACGGTCATTGCCCAATTGGGCATCCTGCCATTGATGTTCCTGATCAAAACAATTTACGGCTTTGAAGACATATTTCAGATCTCATTCGAGGGATTCTCGAATACAGTGGTTGGTTTTTGGATGGGAGTGCAGCTTATTGCAGCCTTTAGCCTTACCTATGTCTTTCTTTGGGCCTGGTTAAAATGGGTTGAAAGGCGCCCATTTTGGACGCTGGGATATGAGTTAAACGATGCAGCCTTGAAATATGGTCGTGGCTTTTTATTGGGTGCGTTGATGTTCGCCGGGGCAGTGGGGATCCTGGCCATATTTGGGAGTGTGTCCTTCGAAGAAGGTGACCCCACCCGTCAGGGCCTCCCTGCCGTCGCGGGTGTGTTCATTGTGTTGCTCGGTTGGATCGTTCAGGGCGGTTCGGAAGAAGTGATAATGCGTGGATGGGTTTTACCTGTCATCGGGGCCCGCTACAAACCCTGGCTGGGTTTGCTGATCTCCTCTCTTATCTTTGCCATTATGCATGGACTTAACCCCAACTTGAGCGTGATCGCCATGATCAACCTGGCGCTATTTGGCGTATTTGCTGGTCTATATGCCATGCGAGAAGGGTCACTCTGGGGCATCAGCGCTTTGCACACGGTTTGGAACTGGGTGCAGGGAAATTTCTTTGGCCTGGAAGTAAGCGGAAATGGCGCAGGCGGCGGTACGCTCATTAACCTGGCTGAAACCGGCGCAGACTGGCTCACTGGTGGTCAGTTCGGCCCTGAGGGCGGATTGGCAGTTACAATTATGTTAGCCATTGGGATTGTGATTATATTATTTTGGAAAAATAAAAAGATTGAGGAACAAAGTCTCAATCCCGAAGGAATGACAAGTTCATAGATATCTCCAAACACAAATAAAAAAGGAATGACACGATTATCGTGCCATTCCTTTTTTATTTTCTTACCGCCGCAAAACCAATACAATTCGGCCCCAGATGTGTGCCGATCACCGCGGTGACATTTACGAACAGCACATCTCTTGGCACAGACATACGTGATTTTCCTTGCATCATGCTGTCCAATAATTTGTGTGCGCGGTCTTCGGCATTGGTGTGTAAGATCGCCAGACGTTCCATCTCCCCCACTTCCAATAGTTTTCCTAAAATAAATTCATCTGCCTGACTGGTTGTGCGATTGATCGCCATTGGTTTGACTTCGCCGTTGCGCAATTCCACCACAGGTTTAATGGAAAGCAACCCGCCGATATTGGCAACCACGCTGGGAATTCGTCCGCTACGTTTGAGGTATTCCATCGTGTCAAGTGCTGCAAAAACCTTTGTCTTTCGCTCTGCAGAGGCTAGCGCTTCCAGTGCGGCCTTCAGCCCAAGGTCTGCCTCTTCGGCAGCCGCGAGTACCTGAAAGCCAATACCCATCGAAAGTGAGCCGCTATCCACGCAGGTGACCCTGCCGGGGAAATCCTCTGCGGCACGGCGGGCCACATTGACCACCCCGGAAAGTTTGCCCGACACATGAATCGATAGGATATGGTCACAGCCGGATTCGAGCAGAGCCTGATACGGTGAGAGAAAATCTCCAATGGATGGCGCAGCAGTTGTCGGCGGGGTGCGAAGCGAGGGCAGGCGTGTGTAAAACTCTTCGCGCGAAATGCCGATCCCGTCTGCATATTCCCTTCCCTCCACAATCAACATGGTGGGCACGACTTTAATTTCATGTTGTTCGATGAGGTAGCCTGGCAGATCGGCGGTTGAGTCGGTGACGATTCCAAGTTTCATGGGACAAAGTGTAGCATAAGTTGGATGTATGCCAGACCAAATTGTGTTCCAGTCCATTGACCGTCGGCGGTCAGAATAAGCCACTGTCGTGGCTGTCACCTGATACTTTACCCTTGACATACTATATATTACACAGTATAATGTCGTAAAGGATGAGATATGGCAAACACAGAATCTCTCGAAAATGTCGTTTTAGAGTTACGGCGCGGGGTGATCGTGCTGGCAGCGCTCAGTCAGTTGGGCACGCCGGAATATGGCTACTCGCTGCTGAAGAAACTCTCAGACCTCGGGCTGGAAGTGGATCAGGGTACGTTGTATCCGCTTCTCCGCCGGTTGGAAGCGCAGGGTCTGCTTGAATCGGTTTGGAAACTGGAAGAAGCCCGCCCGCGCCGTTATTACGTCATCAGCGCGGATGGGAAGAAACTTCTGCCAAAGATGAAAAAGGAATGGGCTGGCATTGTGTCCGTGATGGACAAGATGCTCTCATAAAGAAAGGAAATTATCATGAACCTTATTGATCGTTATGTTGCTGAAGTGGGTCGAAATTTGCCGCTCTTGAAAGGGCGTGAAGATATCGAAAAGGAATTGAAATCCACTCTGGAGGATATGCTCGAAGACCGCGCCCAAAAGACCGGGCAAGCACGGGATGAGGCCATGGAGGTGGAGGTGTTGAAGGAATACGGCTCGCCACAAAAAGTAGCGGCCACCTACAACCCACATCCGTATCTCATTGGCCCGAAAATGTTCCCGTTCTATTTATTCGTATTGAAGATCGTTCTCACCGTGGTGGTCAGTGTGATGCTGGTATTGGCAGGCGTTCAAGCAGTGAGCGATACCCCATTCATGGGTGCGGACTTTGTGAAGATCATCGGGCAAGGTCTTGGCAATGCACTCTCCGCCGCCATCGCCGCTTTTGGAAATGTGACCCTGGTCTTCGTCATCCTCGAGCGTGTTCTACCGGATAAAGAGCTCGGCGGGTTCAACGACGAAAAGGAATGGGATCCCGCCTCGCTCGCCAAGGAGCCGGATCCTGACTCTGTGAGCCGCTCTGAGCTTATCTTCGAGGTTGTGTTCACCTTCGTAGC
>DAOQPR010000097.1:3971-9189 GCA_035333265.1 Anaerolineales bacterium | reverse complement strand
CGCCATCGCGGGTTAAGATATAGACTGCACCTGAGTTGGTAGCCAGGTTGTTTGATTGACTGCCATTTACTCCAAGCGCATTGCTATCCTCATAGGGGGCGCCGACCACAAGGGTATCTCCAGAAAGAGCAAAAGAGAAGCCGTAGCCATCATTGGCCTCGGTGTTGGAGGCTTTGAGATAGGCTTGCTGTGTGGGGGCGATCAATGGCTGAATCTGTTCCCAGTCTTGTGTGGTGAGTTCGGCCGGAAGTCCCTCAGGGAGGGGCTGAGAGGGTGGGGCTGCCTGAACTGGAGATGCAATCGCTGCCTTTCCCAGAAACGTGATCACTATTGCCATTAGACTTAATAAACGTAATAATTTGGTTATCATTTTGTTCTCCTAAATAAAGCACTAAAATATTTCCCTCATGTATATCAATGATTTTGTTGACAGAATTCACATTTGTTGACAGTTTGATATGAAAACAAATGGTACTTTAGTTTGGCAGCATCCCGCTAATGATCGCGAATTAAAAGAAAAAAGCTCCAAATGCTTTTACATTTGGAGCTGCCATCTGCCTATAAGTTACACTATGGCAAATTGAAGGCCTTGACCAGGAAGACCGCCATCTGTGCGCGGGTGACGGGGTTCTCCGGGCAATAAATTCCAGAACCGCAGCCGGAGGTGATGCCTTCTGCGGCGAGCTGCTCGATCCAGGCGGCGGCCCAGTGATCGGTGGGGACATCGCTAAAGGTTCCAGTGGCAGGCGGCGGGGAGTAGGAGGCGCCGTGAGTCGACTTGAGCAGGAAGACGGCCATCTGGGCGCGGGTCACGGTGTTTTCTGGGCAGTAGATTCCTGTTCCACAGCCGGAGGTGATGCCGTCGTTTTTGAGGGCTTCGATCCAATCTTCAGCCCAATGGCCTGAAGTGTCTGTAAAGGTTGCGTTTATATTGGGGGGGACGATACCTGAGCCATGCAAACCCTTTTCGAGAAAGACAGCCATTTGAGCACGGGTAACGGGGTTTTCCGGGCAATAGATCAATGGATTCGAGCCGCATCCACCTGTGATCCCTGCTGCGTAGAGTCGTTCGATCCATGAGGAGGCCCAGTGTGTTCCGGATACATCTGCAAAGGTTGACTGGCTGGCGGCCTTCCAATATTCCAATAGGTCGCGTAATGCTTCAGGCGGGTTGGTTGGAGCTGGATCTCCGGCCTGGTCTAGTTCATTGATGCCGTGGCAAGAGGCACATACGCGAATTTCACCTGGTTGGAATGTGACCCAATACCGTTCACGTACGACGCCGTTTCCGTTTTGATCCGTGAGTTGCCAGGTCATGGCACGTTGAGCGGGGACAAAGACGGCAAAGGAACCGTCGGCTGCCAGGGGGGTTGATCCGGCTGGACCACTGTGTGTTGGGTTTGCTGTAGTGGCGATTGCATCGTGCATGATTTGAGCCAGCACACGCCTGCCTGGGAATGGATCTGACCCACAACAGCCTGTTAGCCCGCGCAACTGGTCAGCCTGGAACATCTGTAGGAAGTTGACGTCATACAGCTTACCTCCATTTCCTGTTGTTTGAGTTCCATCTGGAATATGGAGGTTGAATGGCTGTTGTTTGTCCATGTCATCCCGTGTAGTGACATTACGGCCGACGGCAAGTGCAAGATTATTTTGCTTCATCCAAGCCATGAATTCGTTGGGATTCACCCCTGTTTCAGTAAATATCTGTTGTTCAGGATTGCCAAGACTTGATGTGGAAGCGGTCGGACGGGTACGCGGGCGTACTTCCACCGGGCTTAGTTCCCACATCAGGCCGGTATAGATAATTTTGGAATCCGGACTCCAATAGCTGATAGTTTTTGAAATTCCACCGGTCAAAAATTGATCGGAGACGTAATAACCGTTTCCATTGAGGGTCAGAGATTTGAGGCGGAAGGTGTAGTCTGAGTTGAAGCCGGTTCCGCTATCTTCTCCTTGATAGGGGGAGTGTACTGCGATGAAAGTTCCGTCTGAAAGGATGAGCGGATCACGATAATGGCCGGAATGATCGGCTGTGCTGGTTGTGCCATAAGTATCTGGGTGGGTGAGATAATCCACAATGACATGGTCGGCATTCAGGCCAAGTGGGGCATTGATGCGGACTATATTTCCACTGGCATGGGTGCCGAATTCAGGGGCGTCGATCCCTATATAATCGCCGGGATTGTTCGGGTCTTCTTCGATCTGAAAGACGCCCGTGTTGATATCGTTATTATTATCCACGTTACCGTATTGTTCGAAATATTCGATCACACTTGGGTCATTCTTGATGGCCTTCTCAATGTAAACGCCAAACTCATGCCTGCCGAGATGGCTGATGATCTCCCCTTCACTTCCATCCTGGTTGATCGACCAGGGAAAGAATTGATTAAAAGAATGTCCCATCGAATTTGTACCATTCAGCAAATCGGTACGGCAGGCACGTGGTTCGGGGAATATTTCTGTGCGGACGTTGAGATTGTATTCTGCGGATGTTTCGCTTTCGTAGTTGAACGTTCCATATTTGGTGTCGCCGCAGTTAGTGGTTCCGGGATGTGTATTTTCTTGGTCGGCATCTGCTAATTGATCCCGTTGGAGGTGATCCCATTGAGTGAAGACAATCCGGCCATAGGAATCAATGATGGGGGTGAAGTCGCCGGAGGGGGCATGGTTGAGCAGTTTTAAGTCTCCTGAATTGGGTTCAAGGCTCCATAAGCCGGAAACCGTGGGAGCGAGTTCATATTCATCAAGTTGCGGATAAAGTAAAGAGGAGCCATTGCGAGGCCGGTCTGAAGTAAAAATGATGCGATCATCGCTCCCATAGATCGGACTGATGTTATTGAAATTCTGCGGTTGGTTGGGAACCTGGGTAATAACCGGCGTTTCATTTTTTCCCAACCCTGTGATCTCATAAATCTGCCAGTAATAATTTTCTGTGAGATATTGCGACGAAGGCGCGCCAATTACCATGCTGAATAGAGCTTTTGTCCCATCCCAGTAGACACTTGGGTCACGCACGGCAATCGCCTGATTGCCGGTGACAAACCCACTACCACCATAGCCTGCGGCAGCAGTCAAATTCTTGAGGGTGCCATCAGGATACAGGATGTAAAGATCACCTCCCCGACCGGCAGATGCTGTTGCTCCTCGATGGTTTCCAAATGTGGAAGCAATGGTCGTAAATCCGGGGGCAATTGGAACCTGAGTGACAAAAAGGATCGGGTAGGGTATGGTGACGGCATTTGAATTAACATTTACGCCTCCCATGGGCGCGCTGGCGGTATTAACAATTAGCAGCATTAGTGCCAATGCAAGAGCCACATGCTTTTGTAAAGATTTTTTGGGGATCATACGAATTGCTCACTCTCCTTTATGTCCACAATATATATGGTAGCATATTGTGTGAGTATAAGATCGCTGGATGACCACCTCTGAGTTTGGCCATCTGTTGCCCGAAGTGTAAATGACACTTGATTTTTCTTCCCTACGATTTAGGGAAAAATGCCTTACTATTCCGTTAATTGGGAGATGACCGTGGGGTAATGGGGTAAATTACTGGATCCACCCAGGGAGTTATTGATACTTAAAGACAAACTCACTCACAAAACAAGAGTTTTGGAGTGAGTTTGTCTTTGTTTGCTAGTTCTTTACGGGAGGGAGAATGCTTTTACCAGAAATACTGCCATTTGTGCGCGAGTGACTGCATTGTCAGGACAGTATAGCCCACTGCCACAACCTGAAGTAATGCCTTCGGCGGCAAGTTGTTCAATCCACGCGGCAGCCCAATAGTCCGTGGCGACATCGCTAAAAATACCGGTGGGTGCAGGTGGAATATAGGAGAATCCGTGTTTCGATTTCAACAGGAATACCGCCATTTGTGCGCGGGTTACTGAGTTATCAGGGCAATACAAACCGACTGCACAGCCAGAGGTAATGCCATCGTTTTTCAAAGCCTCGATCCAGTCTTCGGCCCAGTGACCAACAGTATCTGTAAACGTAGCGGCAATATTAGGCGGAGTGAAACTGGCTCCGTGCAAACCTTTTTCAAGGAAAACAGACATCTGAGCACGTGTTACTGAATCCTCAGGGCAATACAAACCATTGGCGCATCCACCTGTGATACCTGCATAGGAGAGCCTTTCAATAAATGAGGACGCCCAATATGCTTTTGGAACATCGGAGAAGACCGGGGTCGGGTTGTACTCAACTGCGCCAATGTCACAATTGACCGAGCCATTCCCATCGCCATCGACGGGGCGGGTCAGGCCGCGTTGATCGGTGGTCAGGCAGGAAGCGTTATTGGCTGCATCAATGACAGGGCTTCCCGCTAAAGGCATCATGGTCAGCATAAGGTGGGCTCCGCCGTTGTTTGCAAGAGCAGAGAGGTTTACCTCGCCCGCAATATTGTTTTGGTCGCTGGGTTGGTCAAGAGAGGAACATGTTCCCTTACTGATATTGTTTCCAAGAGAGTCAAATTGCGGCCCATCGCAATTGTTAGAAGCGCCAAAGATCACAGAATTCGTCATCTGAATCAGGAATGTGTTTGGCGAGTCTTCGTAAATGGCATTTCCGGCCAGGGCTGTATTATTTGCAATAGTGACATTGGTAAGGATGGCGTATCGAGACTTGTGATACATTCCACCACCAAAATATGCCGCAACGTTATTAGCGATCGTTGCATTGGTGAGTGTAAGGTTATCACCTGAGTTCTGGTATATGCCACCACCACTGCCATTTACATCTGTTGTTTTGTTTCCGATGATGCTGACATTTTTGATGAATGCAGTGCCGCCGACATGGTAGATGCCTCCGCCTCCATTCGGCCCGGTGGCAGTATTATTTTCGATGCTGGCGTAATTGATTTCCAGGTGATCTCCATAACTATTGATGCCGCCACCTTCGTAAGCTGTATTATTACTGACTGTCACATAGTTTAGATAGGTCGTGCCGCTTATGTTCCAGACCCCTCCTCCCACGCCGGATACTGTGTTATGGTCAATCAGGCTGTGGTTGACGGTGATCGTTCCCCAATTCTCGAAACCACCGCCGTAACTCCCGGTGTTTGAGAGAAAATCGACATTAGTTAATGTGGATGTCGTTCCAGAGGCATTATAAAAACCACCGCCATCAAATCCTGTATTCCCATTGAAGATGGTGTCGGTCATGGTCATGGTCGCAGAATTGTCGTGATGCACCCCGCCGCCGGTTTCAGTGGCGG
>DAOQPR010000097.1:0-3959 GCA_035333265.1 Anaerolineales bacterium | reverse complement strand
TGGTCTTAAAAGTGGTTTTTGAGATGTTTGCCGTACCCCCATCATTAAAAATTGCACCGCCTCTTTTTGAAGAATTACCTTCAAAATAACTGTTGGTCACCGTTAACGTACCGCCAGTCCCAACATAGCAATATACGGCACCGCCCTGATTGGTGGCTTTATTATTTAGAAATTTCGCATTATTCAAAACGACCTGAGCGCCGGTGGATTCGATGGATCCGCCACGGTCGTTATTGTCGCCATTTTGCAGGGTAATGTTCTTGAGTGTAAAGGTCAGCCCGCCATTGACAATAAAATGGCGCACACCCGGGTTTCCTGCAAGAATGATCTTGTTGCTTCCATCAATGGTTACATCCTCGGTAAGGATGCTTTTAGAGGAAGTAAAGGTAATGGTTGTAACTCCTGCTCCACAGTTGAAGGTGATTGTGCCGCCGCCTGCATTGGCTGTTGCGAGCGCAGTATTAAAGGCTGATTCTGTACAGGAAGCAGAAGTTCCAGTTCCTACAACAGCATTGGCAGCAAGGACTGGGCTTACATTAAACATTGCTGCTAATAGTGATATGACCATTATTAAATAAAAGACTTTGTTCTTCATTACTGATCTCCTAATTTACTGACAATAATTTGGAAATACTCATACAGCAATACCAGATAATTCTTTTCGCGAACAAATGACTTGGGCACCTCCATGGGTAATATTTTGAAATGAAAGGCAGCAATGCACCTCTTGCAACATGGATCGTTTCTATATCAATTAGAAACTGGATTTATTGTATGGGAATAGCCTTGAAATTACAACTAGGACAAAAGTAACAGGCGGACATTTGGTTCGCCTGTTACTTTTGTGTATGACATTTTGACTGTATTAGCTGATTTCAGCCGTTTTCCTACTATCCACCCTATCTGTATACCCTATATCTGTAATCCAATATCGAAAGCAGTAGAATACCCCAAACCATTCTGTGTCACGTTCAATAATAATTGATCGCCGCCATTCCCGTAAATGCCATCACGTTCGTTGCGTGTATTGCGTTCTCCGCGTTGGTTGTATGGCTCCTGTGAATATACCTGATCGGTAAATGTATCATCGAAGAATAGCTGGGATGTGAAATCGTAACCGGCGACGCGGATCTTGAAATGGATATGCACTGTACGTCCGGGATACCAACCCGGGTAAATGGTTAAAAATTTTGACTGGCCATTTGTATCGGTGTTTTGGTATCCACGCAGAAATTTTTTACCCTGGGCATTTTCAACGTCTGAATACACGCCAAAAGCATCACAATGCCAAATGTCCACCTGAGCATCTGGTAAGGTGATGCATCCACCCGCACTGACATGCGATACATTAAAAATCAACTCCAGAGGCGCCCCGATGGATATAGACCCATCAGCGGGGTCAGTACGAATGTCCGAACGGTTGAGCATTTCATCTACAAAATATGGGCCTTCAGTCATTTCGGGGCGCACCACGCAAGCGGGTAGGGGAATGCTTGTCGACGTGGAGGCAGTTGTCGGTGTGGTCAATGAGGCGGGGAGGGATGTTGGCAGCGTAGTTGGAGAAAGTGTTTCCACTACGTTCGGTGCACAGGCGGTCAGTAAGGCTGCCGAGCTGCCAAGCCCAAGAAGTTTCAGCACATCTCTTCGATTGAGGATCGTGCCAATTGGTTTATCGTCGTTATCCATGTTCTCTCCTTTTCTAAAGTGAACACAGTCTAACGGACAGGATTAAGAGTTATGTGAAGAAAATATGTTTATTTCGTGAACTAAATTTTCCAATAGTGTTTCATCAGATCTGTGGCCCATTCTGGTTGATGAACATCTTCGCGTGGAAGGAACTCTTGCATGACAGGTTTGATGTCAATTACCGGCGTTCCATCGACGGCATCCAAACCTTGCACGTGTAATTGACGACCCTTGCGCTTCAACACCTTGACGATGGTTGCTCCCAACCGATTAGGTCGATTCTTTCCCCGTTGGCTGAGAATACCTACTTTGGGCCAGGCTGTGTTGTTACGCGGATGGCGTGAACCGGTTTCAATTTTGGAGTCTGGCACGAGATGAAACAGGTAAAAGATCTCGACATGAGAAAAATCAGTAATCCCATCCAACGCATCTTCTGGCATGGAAGGATCCAATTCAAGGATGGAAATAACATCTCCCCAGGCATCATCTTCCACTTCAATGCGGGAATTATGGACAGTGGCTATGGGCGTTACTTGGACCATATTAGATTCTTCTTACCATGTCGCCGGTCTTAAATACACCTGCCTGCACGACTCTTGCATTGATACCACGTAGACGCAGCCCTTTGCGTTCAGGCAGGCTGATGAACTTTAACGCATCCAGACCAAAGCGGCTGGAAAATTTACTGCACCCTGTATGGGGTTTCGCACTTACTTCCAGTACCGCTGTGCCGATGGAAATTTGTGTTCCAGGCGGGAGGTTTTCGATGCTTAGATCCATATCCACAAATAACTGATCGCCAGCAAGCGGCCATTCCTCCTGTTTTTGAGTCAGCAATTGAATTACCCGCGAGTTCATCAGAGTTATTTGCGCCTCTATGCTCGCGGACCCGTCTGGGGTACTTGTACTGCCGCGCGATCTCCAATTGTCTCCATCCAAACCATTGATTGTGTCCACTCGACCTTCAGGTAGAACTTCACGTTCATCCACTTGCGGCCTGCGGACGATCATTTCCAGCCTGCCAGCTTCTTTCGGTGACTCTAAAATGTGCTCCAGTCCAGCTTCCAATTCTTGCATTGATAAAGGGCTTACTGTCATTATTAAGTTTTCTCCTTGTTCTATTTCCAAACCTGCCACCACTTTCGGCTGACAAGTTTTTTAACCTCATCTCTGTAATCCTTTAGAAAATGCCAATTGATACTCACAAAATTGGCTTCGCCTTCCTCCACCTTTATCCATTCAGTAAGGGTATTCCTGGCAACGAATAAACGAGTGCCGGTATTGCGGTCGCTGGCATCTTCTGAAAGGATTCTTTGCAAAATGGTCTTGTGCAGATTTACCCATTCTTGAATGACATCCTTATCACTATGTTTAAGGAGGGTAAGGAATTCTTCCTGCAATTTAGCGATCTTTTTATTCTGGCTTGCAAGGAAATCCGTCGCTTGTTTCAATTGTTGAGGATTGGGGTTGCCACGGTCAATATAATCTGACGTGCTGCCTGAAGCGAACATTTCCTGTTCTATTTGTTGGCGAAATAATTCGAGTTGGAAGATCTCTTTGCGCATAAAGTTTCCGAACTTTTGCTGATGTTTTTGGAAATTATACTCTTCTGGAAGGTTAACCACCAAATCATATGGTGTTAACGAATCTCCCAGACATTGAGACTATAATCGGCGCGGCGTTTTTAGGAGCATATTCATGAAACAAGTATTGGAAACAAAAAATCCTGTTGTGGTGCCGGGAAAAAAGCATCAACGTCAATTGTCCTTTTCTGGCGCAAAAAATTTCCGGGACATAGGCGGCTATTCGACGAAAGACGGTGCGACGGTGCGCTGGAATATGATCTATCGTTCTGACAGCCTTGATAAACTAACGAAGGCAGATCTAAAATATTTTCAAGCACTTAACCTCAATCGTGTGATCGATTTCCGTTCGGATAATGAACGGGAACGTCATCCGGATAACCTCCCTGCAAATTGGGATATTCGCAGGGTGAACATTCCGATTGAGGATATGAGCACTCGAGTTTGGCATGAAGAAAGGGATGAAATGATTCAAAATGCCCGAAAGATCGAACCCGCCAAATATATGCTCGGAACAAATATGGAGTTAGCGACAAAATTCACCCCCCAATATCAGCAGTTTTATCATGAGTTGCTTTCTGCAAATGGCAGCCCAGTCCTTTTTCATTGCACAGCAGGGAAGGATCGCACCGGCTTTGCTGCGGCTTCTTTATTAAGGATACTTGGTGTTTCTCAGGAGGTGATCCTGGA
>DAOQPR010000096.1:0-9206 GCA_035333265.1 Anaerolineales bacterium | reverse complement strand
TTGAGATTGTATCCATAACCAGCATTTCGCCCGAAGCAGCGCATTTGTGGAATGGTGACGTTGAAGCGGGAGACGGATAGATCTGGGAGAAGGAGAAATACTTTGTGAATTAGAACGGGTGCTGAAAGAGATCAAGACTATCTATAGAAAGGTTAAGTAGCCGGTCGAAAATCATTAGATTTCCGTCATTGCCTGTGCATAGGACAGGCAATGACGATGTAATTTAATTCGGTCGACTACTTAGAGTAATGGTTGAAAATTTTGAGACCTTTTGATTTTATAACCATCACTTAACGGTTTCCTCGAAGCCGTTCGACCAGTTCTTCTAAGGAAGCAGCACCTGTTGCAAACATCGTCACTTCAATTTGTCTCTTCGTCAACTTCATCATCTCAACGGCTTGATCTGTCGAAATCGCAGCAGCCTTTAGGAACTGTCCTGCCATGCCGCCGAGGGTTGCGCCGAGGGCAATGCATTTGGCAATGTCGAGTCCGTCTTTGAGGCCGCCGCTGGCGAAGATCGTCATATCGGGGACGGCTTTCTTGACATTCAAGATCGAATCAGAGGTGGGAATACCCCAGCCGACAAATGTCGCTGCGAGTCGACGGGTGAATTCGTCGGGTGCGCGATGCATTTCCACTTGTGACCAGCTTGTGCCGCCCGCGCCTGCCACGTCAATGGCGGAGACGCCGCAATCCGCGAGCAGTTTGGCTGTTTTTTCTGAGATGCCCCAGCCCACTTCCTTGGCGATGACAGGCACTTCGAGTTGTTTGCAGACTTCTTCGATCTTTTTGGCGATGCCGACCCAATTGGTATCGCCAGCGTCTTGCACTGCCTCCTGGAGCGGATTGAGATGTAGATAAAGCGCATCGGCTTCGATCATATCCACGGCCTGACGGCATTGGTCAATGCCATAACCATAATTGAATTGAACGGCTCCGAGGTTGGCAAAGAGCAAAATATCCGGGGCCACCCGGCGCACCTGGAAAGAACTGGCTTGTTCGGGATGTTCGATGGCAGCGCGTTGAGAACCGACACCCATTGCAATGCCCGTCTCTTGTGCGGCTTCGGCGAGGCGCAGGTTGATGGTCTCGGCTTCGGCTGTGCCGCCGGTCATCGAGCTGACGAGGATGGGGGAGCTTAGGGTCTTGCCGAACAGGTTCAGGCTGGTGTCGAGGCGATTTAAATCCAGTTCAGGCAGGGCTTCATGGATGAAGTGATAATTTTCCAACCCGGTTGTCAAGGCAGAGCGGACATCCTGTTCTAAGTTGATTTTAATGTGGTCGGCTTTTCTCTGGTCAATGGGCGCAACTTTTGTCATGAGGGGGTGTTCCTGTGATTGATGCTATTGGCTTGACAGTGCAAGCCGGGCGATTACAATTTATAAAAATTCCAACTGGAGGATGTTATGTCAGAAACCTATAATGAAGTAAAGACCATCATCAAGGATCTGCTTGGTGCTGATGACGAAAAGATTACGATGGAAGCCCGCTTCCGCGAGGACCTTGAAGCGGATTCGCTTGACCTCGTCGAATTGATCATGGCTTTCGAAGACAAGTTCGGCGCTGAGATCTCCGATGAAGCCGCACAGAAGATCACCACTGTTGGTGAAGCGGTTACCTACATCGACGGCGCCAAGAAGTAATTGATCGTTTGAAATTATAACCGTAGAGCCGCCTGTACCAGGCGGCTCTATGTATTTCTGAGAGGTTTTGAGACCTGCCGGAGCAGGGGCTATTGCAAAAGGGTCGGAATTTCTTCGGGGTGTTTGGCTACTTTTACGCCAGCCGCTTCAAGCGCTTTAACCTTATCGGCTGCCGTGCCTGCGCCGCCTTCGATGATGGCTCCAGCGTGGCCCATGCGCTTTCCGGGAGGGGCGGTCTGACCGGCAATGAAGGAAGCGACGGGTTTGGTCATTTTGGTGCGAATGAATTCCGCGGCTTTTTCCTCTTCGTTGCCGCCGATCTCGCCGATCATGATGACCTTTTCGGTCTGTGGATCGTGCTCGAACATTTCCAGCACATCACGGAAGTTCGTGCCGTTGACGGGATCGCCTCCAATGCCAACGCAGGTGGATGCGCCCATCCCAAGGTTTTTCATTGCATATAGCACTTCGTAGGTCAACGTGCCGGAGCGGGAAACGACGCCCACATTACCAGAGATGGCGATGTTGCCGGGAATGATGCCGACCTTGGCTTCACCGGGGGTGAGTAAGCCTGGGCAGTTCGGCCCAATGAGGCGGATGCCCTTTTGGTCGAGGTAATTGCGGACACGCATCATATCGTGAATGACGACGCCTTCGGTGATGCAGATGACGAGCGGAATGCCTGCATCGGCAGCTTCGAACATGGCGTCTGGAGCAAAGCGCGCGGGGACGAAGATAATGCTGGCGTTGGCGTCGGTGGCTTCCTTTGCGGATTTGACCGAGTCGAAGACGGGGATCTTTCCATCCAAAACCCATTCTCCGCCTTTGCCAGGGGTCACACCGCCAACGATGTTTGTGCCGTAGGCAGCCATCTGTGTGGTGTGGAATAAGCCTTCATTGCCGGTGATGCCCTGAACAATGAGGCGGGTATTTTTATCTACAAGTATGCTCATAGTGTTCTCCAACGTCACAGCGAGGGTTGTCGCCCTCCTCGCAATAACGAGATTATCCCTTTGCCGCCGCAACAGCCTTTTTGGCTGCGTCGGCGAGAGTTTCGGCGGTGATCATGTTGGCGTTTTCGAGTAATGCACGCCCTTCTTCCGCATTTGTCCCAACGAGGCGCACAACCATCGGCACCTTTGGTTTGACTTCGTCCATGGCGGTGAGGATGCCTCTAGCCACTTCGTCACAGCGGGTGATGCCGCCGAAGATATTAAAGAGCACAGCTTTGACGTTCGGGTCGGTCAGGATGATGCGCATGGCGGCGGCAACTTTCTCTGCACCGGCGCCGCCTCCCACATCCAGGAAGTTGGCAGGTTCGCCGCCGAAGAGTTTGATCACATCCATGCTGGTCATGGCCAGACCGGCGCCGTTGACCATACAGCCGATATTGCCATCCAGCTTAATGAAGGACAGTCCGTATTTGCGGGCTTCGATCTCAGCAGGGGCATCTTCGTCCGTATCACGCATTTCTGCAAGGTCGGGCTGGCGGAAGAGCGCATTGTCGTCGATCATCATTTTGCCATCGAGAGCAATGAGTTTTTTCTCTTTGGTGATGACCAATGGGTTAATTTCTGCCAGGGAAGCATCGGTGTTTTTGTACACTTCCCATAAGCCGATGGCGATCTTGGTGAAATCTTTCCAATAATCGCGGGGCAGGTCAATCGCCACGGCAACGTCACGGGCCTGATATTCACGCAGACCGAGCAATGGATCGATGTTAACTTTAATGATTTTTTCGGGGGTCTTTGCCGCCACTTCTTCAATGTCAATGCCGCCAGCAGCAGAGGCGATCAAGACCGGCTTTTTGGAGGCGCGGTCATCGGTGATCGCAAAGTAGATTTCCTGGTCAATGGCTGAAGCTTCATCCACCAGAACCTTACGAACAGGCAGGCCTTTGATCTCCATGCCGAGGATCTGGGTGGCAAGTTGTTCGGCTTCGGCGGGGTCTTTGGCAAGTTTTACACCGCCTGCTTTGCCGCGTCCGCCTACCAGAACCTGCGATTTAATAACAACGCGACCACCGAGTTCTTCAGCAATTTGCTTTGCCTCCTGAGCGGTAGTCGCAACGCGTCCCTTTGGAATCGGGATGCCGTACTTCGAGAATATATTTTTGGATTGGTATTCGTGGAGTTTCATTATTCTCCCTCGAGGGATGATTTTTTGCTTGAAAGCATCGGCATTATACCACCATAGAAATACGAACCAGTTACAAAAATGGCAGGTGGTTTCAAAGTAAAACCACCTGCCATCCGTCGTTATCTTCAGGGATCAATTATGGCATCGTAAATCTCATGACACGATTGTTAACACCGTCGGTTACCCAGACATGACCGGTGGGATCCACCGCAATGCCGGATGCCAGACCAAAACTTGAGTTGCCTGTGCCATAATCGCCCCAAACGCGCACGATCTCTCCATTTTGGTTGAATTCGATCACGCGATAGCCTTCAGGGTCGGTGACATAAACGTTCAACGCTTCATCCACTGCAATGAAGGGCTTGTTGTCAAGCGACTGACCGAACCAGCCGTATACATCCCATTGTTTGTCCGGCACAAAGGTTAACTGGCCATCAACTTCTTGCGGCCTAAACGTTTGAATGCGTTGATTCCAGGTATCGGTTACATAGACCGTGCCATTGCGATCGATGGCAACGGCAGCCGGTTCATCGAACAGACCGGGGTCAAACCCTGCACCGCCAAACTCCGTGATGAAATTTCCATCCGCATCAAACACGACGATGCGCTTGTTCCCGGTATCTGTGACGTATACCCGCCCTTCGGCATCAACAGCCAGGCCGCGCGGCCCATAGAATGATTCGGGGGTTTCACCTTGTCCAAAAATGCCCCAATCCTTCACAAATGTTCCATCGGGTCTGAATTTTTCGATACGATGATTCCAGGTGTCGGTCACATATACTGAGCCATCTGGCCCTACAGCAATGCCCCAAGGCTCGTTGAATGTGCCCTGACCGAGCGGTACACTTTGCCCATCCGCGAAGGAACCCCATGCATGCAGGGTCTTGCCTTCCATATCGAGGTGAACTATCCGATGATTGCGGGAATCGGCCACATAAACCGTTCCATCCGGTGCAAAGGCCAATGAACGCGGCGCATTGAGACTGACCGAATTGGCCTGCGCTGCATCGAATACCAGATCGGCAGTAAGAGTCACATACTTCCCCTCTGTTGGATCTTCCAGAACCTCGGAGGCAGTTGGCGCAACACCATAGTTCCATATCTGGGAGACGACATCCTTGCGAATGTAGAGACGCATTTTGTCGGCGGGCTGCCAGTTTGCGATGTCCAGGTCGGTGCGTCCCTTGGCTTGGGCATACAACGTGTAATCCCGGTTTAGCCAGATTTGTATGAGCCCCGCTCGGATATTGGGGTCGGTAAAGCCTTCGCAGAAACGTGAGTAATCCCTTGACTTGGATAACTTGAGAAAACTCAACCAGCCTTTACACGCATAGGTATCTGGGAACGGTATGCTTGGATCACGGTCGGTGACGAGGCCAAAGTAATCCTGCATCGGCCACCACATGCGGATGTAATCAACACGGTAGTAACCGGGTCCAATGGCAGGCTCAATCTTGTCGAAGTTCTTTTCATCCACAATGATGATGACCGACTCACGCAGGGAACGGGTGGGTTGGTCGAACGAGCGCTGGTTGGTGAAATCACGCAAATACCAGACGAAGGGCCAGGAAACGCCCGTATCCGGCGCGGAGGCGTCATAGGCGATGGCGACACTCATGCCGCCCGTGGTACGCCGTGAGATTTCCTCTGCCTGGTGAATGATCTCTTTGATACCGGTTGCGCCGTGCGCATAAACGAGGAATTCTGTGGCCTCATCGTAAGTGATATAGGCAGCGCGGAAGGCTGCGCGAGCAGTAAAGACAGCCAGAAAACCGAAGACGACAAGCACAAAAACGTGCCGGAAGTTTCGGAAGTTCCAAGTACGCAGGAAGTAAACCGATGCAACGGCGCTAAGAATGGCAACGATCAGCGGCAGGAGGAAGGCATTGGTTGCCTGCAACTGCTCCAGTCCCTGGCCCTGGAAGGGACGCGAGGGACCGTTCCATAAATAGAGCGCTCTGCCAAGGCTGGCCACGAAAATGGCCAGCGAACCCATGGTCAATGGAATGTTTTGTTCCCTTGCTTGCGACCAGTCGATGGTATCGATCAGACGTCCCAGGGCCCAGCCGGTGATGAGGATCATGGGCAGGGTGATGTGGTATGTGAGCCAGGGCATGCGTTCGCCTGCAAAAGAGAAGGCTGTAAAGCTGCTGAAACTCCACCAGGCTAGCAGGCTGAAGGTGTTGATGAAATTCATCCCTTCGTTATAGGTGGCTTGTTCTTCAGGACTGAGCGTTCGCTCGGTGACAACTTCGGCAGATTCGTCGAGTGGCGCACCACAGGAGGTGCAACTGGGCTCATTGGGATGATTGGTTGTCCCGCAGTGCCGGCATTTGACATAGGTGGTCGTTTCAAAGGAGGCATCGTCGCTGGCGGCATCCTGCTCGACATTTGGGAGTACAACTTTGCGGCGCAGCCCAACGATCAGTGCAAGGATGAAACCGAGGGCGGGCAGGAATTCGTAGATGGGGAGTTGGACAAGCAGGTAGTAATACCAGGGCTGGCTGCCGCGCTCCACACCTTGTTGAACGATCCAGTAGCCAAGCGAGCCAATCGTACCGGTGAAGAAGCCGTTGCTGTTCGTAAAAACGGTTGTGTAGAGAATGGTGAAGGGCACCCAAAAGACCAGTGCGGTTTTCCACCAATGTTTGGGATTCCAGATCAACCCTGCGGCGATGGCAAGGATGAAGGTAAAGACAAGGCAGGCGGCGATGATGAGGATGGAGCGCATATCGCCCGCCAGCGCCTGGACTTCCGGCGCGGTGGTGGGGATGGTCACACCGGTGATCTTGATCAGGAAGGGGGAGAGTTGCGGCAGGACGATGGTGCCTGTAACCATCAGCAATTCAAAGGCGCGGTTGGTGCGGATGCGCTCCCATGTATAGCCCCGGATCAGGAAGTAACCAGTGACGATCAACGAGAGAAAAGTGGCTACGGCGAAGATGGTGGTTAGGGGTGAGAGATCAGCTTCCGGCGCGGCGAGAGGCGAAACTCCGCTAGGATCGGCAGGTTGAGCTGTTTCAGTTTCTGCCAAGGTGCCTGGACGGCTGGTGTACATTCCGATCCCCAGGGCGAGGCCTGCCAGGAGAATGGTTGCGCAGAGCATAATAATGAAAGTGCGGTATTCGTTCTGTGCGTTTTTCCAAGGCCGCCGGGTGACTTGAATAATGAAATAGAACGCCAGATAGAGTAGGGCCTGGGCTGTGTAAATGAAGGACGTTTCTTTGGATGTGAAGTGCAGTGCCAGCGCCCCGGCCAGGATGTAAAGATATTTTCTGCCGCCCACTTCAAAATGCCGCAGGATGGCGTAAAGCATGACGATGCCGGAGAAACCCACAAAGGATTCATTGCGCACGTAACGCCCATAGTAGAGCATGTATGGTGAAATGACGAGCAACAGCCCGGCAATGAGTGCGCCCCATTTGCCGAGATAACGCCGCCAATACCAAACCATCCACACGGTGGCAATGCTGAACAATACAGCGGGGATGCGCGAGGTGAAGTCGTTTGCACCAAAAATGAAATAGGAGAGCGCGACGACATGAAACTGGAAGGGCCCGTGCATCATGGGCGTGTGTTCATAGCCCTGTCCGCGATAAAGCAACCACGAGAAATACGTATGCAGGCTTTCATCGTGACTCATTACACGAGATTCAAGATCGTAAAATCGGGTGACGATGGCAAATAGAATGACCAGCACAAAGATGACGACCTCGTTTGTGATCGCGGGTAGGAGGGGATGAACGGGTCTGTCGAGCCAGGTTTGTTTCGATTCCATGTTTGGGGACACCTGTAGTAAAGTGAAAATTCAGCCAGATTCTGACTGTATAGTAGCCTTCCTAGTTTAATGCGACGTGAGAGCGTATTATATCAGGGCGTTTTGTAATCATTGCGTAAGGATTTGGGCGTTATTTGGATTCCGCCCCAGCAAGCTGACCGCAGCCTGCGGCGATATCGATCCCCCGACGCATACGGATCGTACATGGAATTCCGGCCTGCTCCAGCGTTTGCTGGAAGAGGGTTGCCCGCTGACGGTTTGTCGCTTCGCCGCTGTAGCCCTGGGTGGGGTTGAGCGGAATTGCGTTGACATGACATAGCAAACCCTTGAGCCGTGCAGCAAGTTTTTTCGCCACCTCCGGCGAATCGTTGACTCCGTTAATGAGCGCCCATTCGAAGGTCACACGGCGATGGGTCTTCTCAACATAATATTTGCAGGCATCGATGACTTCCCCGATCTTGTAGCGCTTATTGACCGGCATGATGGCCAGGCGTTCATCATCATCCGCCGCGTGGAGCGAAATCGCCAGATTGACCTGTCGTTGCTCATCGGCAAAGCGCCGAATTTGCGGCGCCAGCCCCACTGTGGAGATGGTCATGCGTCGTGCGCCGAGTTTGTACCCATCTGGGTCGTTGAGGCGGTCAATGGCGGCCATCATGTTGTCATAATTATGGAAGGGTTCGCCCATGCCCATGAAGACGATATTGCTGACGGTTTCTCCCTGTTCTTTTAGCATCTGGGCATAGTACATCACCTGTGCCACGATCTCTCCGCTGCTGAGATGACGTTTATACCCAAGCTGGCCGGTGGCGCAAAATACACAGCCCATGGCACACCCGGCCTGAGAGGAAATGCACAACGTGCGGCGATTCTTTGCTCCGCGAATATTTGTGGAGGAGGTCGCCATTTGCGGGTCATCCGCCGGGTCGCCGTAGCGCATCAGCACGGCTTCGATCAAATTGCCATCGGGCAGTTCGAACAAGGTCTTTCGGGTAAAACCGTCCGATGAATCGAGGTAGGTTTTTATATGGAAGGCAGTGAAGCTCGTTTCATTGGCAAGCCTGGTGCGTAGGGAAATTGGTAGATTCGTAAATTGGTCGGGCGAGGAATAGAGATGTTGATATAGCCCCTGCCAGATCTGTTTGGCGCGGTAGGCGGGTTCGTTCCATTGTCCGAGGAGGTTTGTTAGAGAGGGGAGGTCGAGGTCGTAGATAAGCATAGAGGCAGAGATATATACCACAAAGCGTAAAGCAATTAAAGGGAAGATATGGATGTTGTCAGAACTTGCTCAAAACTCCCAAAATTTGACCGCTGGCGGCAGACTGTGGTTAGTGGCTGGTGGTCAATTGTAAAAAGAGACAAATGATTTTGAGTAAGTCCAAAGTTTATCACTCTGAGTAGTAGGATATTCGTAGGGAAAACGTTAAATTTTTCTCATATCCAGCCACTATAATTCGCAACCTTGTAAAGGAGTAATAAATGTTGAATACCAAAAAGACCAATTCGAGAAACATGATCCTGTGGGGAGGGGTAGCCTTCCTTGTAATTGCAGGAGTCATTGTTTTATCCCTTTCCCTAAGCGGACGAAGTTCAGACGAAAATGCGCAGGATGATGTCAATGTCGTGTATACCAATGCGGCGGAAAC
>DAOQPR010000095.1:0-9225 GCA_035333265.1 Anaerolineales bacterium | reverse complement strand
GGCGAGTTTTTCTCTCAATGCGGCGACCTCCTGAAGGAGTTCAACTTCCGGCGAGATAATGCCAGCATTCTTTAATGCGGAATATGCCAGACGCAAATCCTCAGGCGTTTCAAAATAGGCATCCAAATCCAGCGGCTGCCCTTTGCCTTTGAGATTATCAAAATCGCCGCGTTCCTGGGCTTCCTTAATAATGGCTTCCACTGCTTTTTCAAAACTCATGTCACAACCTGTTTTGCATCATTTTACTTGAATTCTTGGTCAAATTCTTTATACTGTTAATAAGAGGCTTACCATGCTTAAAGTCCGCCTGCTGGGTGCATTTGAGATCCGAATTGGGGAGGATATTCTTCACATGGCGGGCCGCCCTGAACAATCCCTTTTTGCATATCTGGTCTTGAATAGCGGCACCTTACATCGGCGTGAAAAGTTGACGGCATTACTATGGCCTGATGCTTTGGATGACTCAGCCAGGGAAAACCTGCGCCATGTTCTTTGGCGCGTCAGGAAGACACTGCCTGCTTCGCTTTCAACTGCCTGTCTGTTTGCGGATGAGCTCTGCATTGCTTTTAATGCTTCTGCTGATTTTTGGCTGGATGTATCCACCTTGAAAACGGCCAAGGAATACAGATCACCAGATGAGTTGATCTCGGTTCTAAATGTATATTTGGGAGAATTACTACCAGGTTTTAATGAAGAGTGGGTAAATTTTGAGCGGGAATACATCAATGCCTTTTACGAACATCATATGGCCCGCCTGATGGCGATCTTGCAAAAGGAAAAACGGTGGCTGGATATTCTGGAATGGGGTGAGCGCTGGCTTACCTTTGGCAAACGTCCCGAACCTGCCTACCGGGCCCTTATGTGCGCGCATAAGGAAATGGGGGAGATATCTGAGGTGGCAGGTATTTACGCCCGTTGTGTACGCTCTTTGAGAGAGATCGGCCTTGAGCCTTCCGAGCAAACACGACAGGTGTTTAATCATCTGGTTGCCCATAATTCTTTTGAGATACCAAAGTCACGCTAAAATCACGCTGGCCGGCACGGTACTGGAACACATCCTTGCTACACTTTAAATGGATCGAACGATCTTCGGTCCAGGAGGTAGCAATGCCTAATGTGATCCAACATACTCATCGTCCGCATCAGGTGCATCATGACGTATCCTGGTACTTGTTGATTGGCCTGGCAGTCATGCTGGCTGTGGTCTTGATCTTCTCCATGCTGCCGGTCATCTCAATACCGAGGCCTGCTGTCAGCCCTGCGATTCTGAGAGAGGCTGCCTATCATGAATATTTGCAAGGTGAAAAAACATTGTATGCCAACCCGGTTGCGTTGAACAATGCGATCATTGCTTATCGCACCGGAGAAAAAGTAATTTATGATGCCCAACGCGCACTGCAGATTCACAACCTGGGCGAAAAGACAGCCACCCTGGACATCAGTGCCCTCAACATCGAAGATGCCATGTTCCTGTATAGAATAGGAGAAAAGGGTCTTCGGTAAAACTCATTGTGGAGCAGGCATATCACCCCAGAGTTGATATGCCTGCCAGTTTTTTCAGTTTGTGGCCTGCATAATACGGGGGATATATATCTTTTAATTCACAAAGAAAATTGACATTCATTCCCACCTCATGTACACTTCTCCAATGGATATAGATTTCGACCTCTACCGCTACGAAGTACGCATATCTTCCACCCCACTTGTCAGGCTCTCCGCCATCGATGTTTCTCCGGCAAGTCCACAGCGCACTATTGTCTTTATTCACGGTTTTGGCGGCAAGGCAGAACAATGGCAGTATCAAATGCAAAAATTCGCGATGGATAACCGCGTCATTGCATTGGATATGCGTGGACATGGCCTCTCCGACAAACCTTCGACCGGCTATGACATGGATCGCATCCAACTGGACCTGGAAACTGCCCTGACCCAGTTGAATGTATCCACGCCGTTTGTTTTAGTCGGCCACTCCTTTGGCGGTGCGGTAGTGACCGAATACGCTTTGAAACATCCCGACCATATCGAAAAATTGATCATTATTGCCACAGCAGGCGAATTCAAGTTAAGTCCTTTGTTCCGTCTGGGGCTGGCTTTACCTTCTTCTGTGTTGCGCTTGATCGGACCTTTTACAAGAAAATGGCTCCATGCCCCGCCGCATGCACTGCGTGAGTACTATCACAGCAACATGGCAAAGTGGCGCGGTTGGGACAAGTTCGCCCAGTTAAACGTTCCCACCCTCGTTATTCGCGGACATCGCGACATTGTCTTTGACCGCCCGCTGTTTGAAAAAGTGGCAGGCTCCATTCCCGGCGCAGAGGATGTCGATATTGGCGTATCCGGACACATGGTCATGTTGGAGAGGCGCGAAACGGTAGATCGAGCTATCACGACATTCCTCAAAGGCGACTCGAAAAAATCGTGGCGCGATAAGTCATTCATCATCCCGAAAACCCAGCGTGACGACTTGAAAGCCAAACGGGTCTGGCTAGGTCACTATGAGGAAGGTGTGCCTTATACGGTGGATGTGCCGCGAATCCCGGCGCATCATTTATTGCGGTCTGCTGTTCGGCGTTTTCCCAATAGACCGGCGATCTTTTTCGAAGGCTCGCGGATAAATTATCGAACTTTGAATCATGAGGTAAATCGTTTTGCCAACTCACTGCTTGCCCAGGGAATTGGAAAAGGTGCGCGTGTCGTACTGCTCATGCCAAACATTCCACAGATGGTGATCGGATTTTATGGGACGATCAAAGCGGGCACAGTGGCAGTGTTGATCCCTCCCATGACCGAGCCGGAAGAATTGATCCGGCAGATAAAAGAAGCCGACGCCAGTGTGTTGGTGACCTTATCGACATGGGCCGGGTTGGCCAGGCAAATTCAGGAGGGAGCGGGGGTGCCGCATGTGGTGCTAACCGACCCTGGACAATATCTTTCTCTATTGAAGTATTGGATTTCACGCTGGCGCAATCGTGGAATGGATCTCGGCAATGCCTTGCATTGGAATCGCTGGCTTTCTCAGCAGGACACAAAATCTCCAGGGGTGGAAGTGCAACCAGATGACCTGGCTGCCATTATTTATACAGGCGGTACAACGGGGCAATCCAAGGGTGTGATGCTTTCTCACCGTAACTTGGTGGCCAATGCTTTGCAAACCCGTCATTGGCTGCCGGGCGCACTGGAAGGGCGCGAACGCTTTTTGTGCGTGGCGCCGTTCTTCCATAGTTATGGCCTGACTGCGGCTTTAAATGTGCCGGTCTCGTTGGGGGCGGCGCTTATCCTCAAACCTCAATTCAAAACCCTGGATATCTTGAAGTCGATCAAGCAGTTTAAGCCAACCATTTTCCCTGGTTCCCCGAGCATGTATGTAGCCATCAATAATTTCCCGGGTGTGCGCAAGTACGGCATCCGATCGATTAAGGCTTGCATCAGCGGTTCGGCTCCATTACCCGTGGAAGTGCAGGAAGCGTTTGAAAAGTTGACCAAGGGAAAACTGGTGGAAGGATATGGTCTGACCGAGGCTTCGCCTGTGACACATGCCAACCCATTGGGCAAGAACCGCCGGTTGGGGACGATCGGTGTGCCCCTGCCTTCCACAGAAGCAGTGATCGTGGATTTGAAGACCGGACGCAAGGAAATGGAACCCGGGCAGTTTGGAGAGCTTGCCATTCGTGGTCCGCAGGTGATGCTGGGATACTGGAAGAACGAAGCCGCCACAAAAGAAGTCATTACGGAAGATGGCTGGCTCTTGACCGGGGATGTGGCGCAAGTGGATGAAGACGGCTTCTACCGCATTATTGCCCGCAAGGCCGATATGTGGTATCCGGAGAAAAGTGGAAAAGAACCCGCCTTCCCGCGCGATGTGGAAGAAGTGATCTATGAAATTCCGCAGGTAAAGGAAGTGGCTGTTGTGGCTGTGGCGGGACATCCCTTTGCGTTTGTGATCGCCAACCGGGAGAAACCCAGCGCCGAGTCTGTGCTTGCATACTGTAAGCGCCGCCTGCCGCCGCATTTGGTTCCGCGCTTTGTGATCTTCATGGATGAATTCCCACGGACGTTCATTGGCAAAGTCCTGAGGCGCGAGTTGGCAAAACGATATGGAAAACAAATCGCGAGTGAATAGGCAAATGGACTCTGTAAAAGAGTCGCAAATGCACATGGTTGCTTACGAATTTGATGGGCAGATGTTTACCCATTATTAATAAAATTGAATTAAGATAACCTCCAGATGCCGCGTCCTACATATGCGGCATCTTTGTGAGATGGCATGGAAGTACAGACAAAGAACCAGATCGAATACCAAAAGATAACAGTGCCAACGGGGCGCAAAGTGAATTATGTGCATCAGGGAGAAGGGAATGCGGTGGTGATGGTGCATGGGTTGGCAGCTTCCCTGCATGATTGGGATGACCTGCTGCCAGAAGTTGCCGCGGCGGGCTATGCCGGTTATGCCCTCGACCTGCTGGGGCATGGCGAGAGCGAGAAACCGGAACACACTCGTGAGTATTCGGTGGAGAATGCCTATGCCGACCTTTCGGCATGGATCGACTCACTGGCGATTTCTTTCCCGATGACCCTGATCGGGCATTCTTTGGGTGGCGGGCTTTCGATGTTATATGCCTATCGCAACCCGGAGAGGGTTAAGGCTTTGGTATTGGTCAACCCGTTTTACTCGATGGGTCAATTGCCGTTGATCTTGCAGGGGATGTTTAAACATCAATTGATCAATACGACCTTGATCGACCGCACACCATACCGTGTCTTTCGTTTCTTTGTGGATATGACCAGCTTTAGCGGATACATCGGGAATCGAGAAACGCATGTCCTGCCTGAACATATTCGTTATCAAACGGCTTTGGATTACAAGCGGGCCTCCTCTGGGATTTACAACATTCCACGTACCCTTCATCCTATCGACTTGAGCCTGCCGCGCATCACCCAGCCGACTCTGTTATTGTGGGGCGGGCGTGACCAGACTCTTTCGCCTGATTCCTTTCCGACACTGGCTGAGAAGTTGCCAAACTTAAAGAAGACCCATAAGTTCCCGATCTGTGGACATGTGCCGCATCAATGCCATCCGAACAACTTAAACCCGATCGTGTTAAATTTTTTGCAGTCGGCATCAGCGATGATGTAACTGGTCCAAATAAATGTTAAGTACGCCTGCATTGATATAAAATTTTTTAGTGGACTGTATAGGCCAAGGCGGGGATAAATTTGAAGACCAAGCAACAGGCATTCGTTATGAAATGAGGCGGGAAATTAACATAACTGCAACGATATTTTAAGCTAAATGACCCATATTTCCTCTTGCCAACAATCTGGCTAGATGCTAAAATGCCGAACACTTTAGCCATATATACGGGGATGCAGTGCCTGAACGCCCATATCTGGCTAATACATTTGTTCTAAAATTGGAGCCCATTCGGATGCGATGTCCGTATTGCAAACACCATGATTCGAAGGTGCTGGATACCTCCCACGACAGTCAGGGAGGCATTCGCCGCCGCCGTGAATGCCTGAAGTGCCGCCAGCGTTTCAGCAGTTACGAACGCCCCATACTGGCCGTGCCGTTGATCATCAAGCAGGATGGCACCCGTGAGGAATTTGACCGCGAAAAGATGGCGCGTGGAATTCGCATTTCCTGCGCCAAGCGACCGGTTTCGGCGGCGGATATCGAGCGCATGATCGGACAGGTGGAGGCACAATTACAGAAGATGGGCAAAGCCGAGGTTTCTTCGCGTGTGGTGGGTGACCTGGTGATGGCGACCCTGAAAGAGGTCGACCAGATCGCTTATATTCGTTACGCCATTGTATACCTTGGGCTGGATGACCTTCAATCGATACGCACTGAGATCGACCAACTGCTTGAAGATTAATACAGGGCAAAGACGGCCCCCATGGGGGGCATGTCTTTGCCTTTTTGTATCTGTAAAATACCGGAGCATGGATGGTAAATGGGTCTGTGTTTCGTTATAAAAAATAATTTCACGAGGAGTGTTTTCAATGGTAACCAAGTCTGCTGAAACCAAAGTGGTCAAGAATGGCCTTTTACCCACCCCTCCCATAAAAAAGGGATTGCCCAAGGCGGCGTTGACTGACAACGCCCGCCAGGTGCTGATGAAGCGTTATGTGCGCCGCGGCGATGATGGGAAACCGGCTGAGAATGTCGAAGAGATGTTCTGGCGGGTGGCGTATCATGTAGCCAAGGTGGAGGAGCAATGGAGCGCCAATGTGCAGGAGCGCACGGTGGAGTATTACCATTTGCTTTCAAGCAAGAAGTTTTTCCCCAATTCCCCTACATTTACTGGTGCCGGGACCCCGCTGGGACAACTTGCCGCCTGTTTCGTCCTTCCTATTACCGATGATATGGGACGTCACAGCGCGGGTATTTTTCAAACCTTGCGTGACGCTGCCTTAATTCAGCAGACGGGCGGCGGCAACGGGTTTTCTTTTTCACGCCTGCGCCCCAAAGGGGCCATGGTGCAGACCTCGGCTGGGCAGGCGACAGGGCCTGTTGGCTTTTTGCGTGTGTATGACCATGCCTTTGGTGAGATCGCCCAGGGCGGAACCCGGCGCGGCGCGAACATGGCCGTGCTGCGGGTCGACCACCCGGATGTGGAAGAGTTCATTACCTGCAAGATCAGCGAGAACTCCATTACCAATTTCAATATCTCCGTGGGGATTACCGATGCCTTTATGAAGGCCGTTCGCGACGATGCAGACTGGGACCTGCGCTTCCCTGACCTGGTTGAGATAAAGCAGAGAGGTTTCAGCGGCACGCTCGAACAGGCCGAAGAAGCGGGCATAAAGATCCATACTTATAAAACTGTCCGGGCGCGCGAACTGTTCGATAAGATCGTCAGGCAGGCACATCACAACGGCGAACCGGGCGTGCTCTTTTTGGATGCCGCCAATCGCGGCAACCCGGTGCCGCATTTGTATCCGCTTGAGGCGACAAATCCTTGCGTGACCGGCGATACTTTGATTTACACGGATCAAGGCTTGCGACGTGCGGATGAACTTGCTGTTGAAGGATTTGAGGTAAATGTAACCACAGATGCTCGTTTTGACACGGATACATTCCTACCTGCTACCCATGTATTCCAGACCGGGGTTAAACCTGTCATGCGCTTAATGACACGCGAAGGGTATGAACTGCGCCTTACTGACGACCATCGTGTAATGACTTCGCGCGGCTGGGTTGAGGCTGGCAAATTACAATCGGGAGACCGAGTGCATATCTTGAATCGAAAAGGCGGTTTTGGCATTCAAGGTACTTTGGAAGAGGGTCGAGTATTGGGTTGGTTGGTGGGTGATGGAACAGTTAATGTAGTTCGCGCTGTCCTTTCGTTCTTTGGTTCAGAAAAGCAGGAACTTGCCCCTGCCTTTGCTGACATGGTGACGGGTCTGGTTGAGAAAGCGGGGCAACGCCGTGCCTATCCCGTTGGAGTTGTACAGGTGGAGGAACGTGACGAAGCGCGGGTTGCATCCGATCGTTTGCGTGATTGGGCGGCACAGTATGGCATTACAGAAAATGAAAAACATTTTGTTCCAGCGGCTGTTTTTGCAGGCACCGAAGCCATTCAACGCGGCTTTTTGCAGGCTTTGTTTACAGCAGATGGGCAGGTGAATGACGGCGGTGACAAGGGATGTTCTGTCCGCTTGTCTTCAAGCCACATTGCTCTATTGAAAGATGTTCAGCGTCTTTTATTGAATTTTGGAATTGCCAGTAAGATCTATGAAAATCGACGTTTGGGCGGGTATCGCCCCATGCCGGATGGCAAGGGAGGGACGAAGGAATATTTTCACCTGCCGCAGCATGACCTTGCCATTAGTAAATCCAATTTGATCCGCTTTGCGAACGAGATTGGGTTTATGACCGAAGCAAAACAAACAAAACTGGCAGATTATCTTAACCGTATGGCGCGTGGACCATATGAAGAGCCGTTCTTTGCTACAGTTAGCGCGATTGAACCAGATGGTGTGGAACCTGTGTATGACTTACACCAGCCTGATATTCATGCATTTATTGCCAATGGTTTGGTGGTGCATAATTGCGGTGAACAATGGTTAGGTCCGTATGAAAACTGCTGTCTTGGTTCTGTCAACCTCAACGAGCATTGCGGCCCCGATGGCACGGTGGATTGGGAAACTCTTCGAAAGAGTGTGGTAACCGCCACACGTTTCCTGGATGATGTGGTCGAGGCGAATGCCTATGTTCCGGCGGTGCCGCAGTTGAGCGAGGCCGCTCATAAGGCGCGCCGCATTGGGTTGGGCATTATGGGCCTTGCCGACCTGATGTACCATGTGGGCGCGCGTTACGGCTCGCAGGAAGGCCAGGAGTTCGGCGCACAGGTGATGGAGTTTGTGCGTTATCACGCCATGCTGACCAGCGTTGAACTGGCCCAGGAGCGCGGACCCTTCCCGGCCATTCAAGGCTCGATCTATGACATGGACGATATGAAATGGAAAGCGCCCAAATCGCTGGTGAGTTATCAGCATAACTGGGGCAGGCCCGAGGTTAAGTGGGAGGCGGTGGTTTCCGGAATCAAAGAGCATGGTATTCGCAATGCCGCGCAGACCACCGTCGCGCCGACCGGCACCATCGCCACCGTTGCGGGCTGTGAAGGCTATGGCTGTGAGCCGGTCTTCGCGCTGGCGTATATTCGCCACGTCAACGACAACGGCAAGGATCTGAAACTGACCTATGCCAGCCCGCGCTTCGACGAAGCGCTTAAGAGTCTTGGCCTGGGTGAAGAGAAGCGACAGGAGATCGTGGAGCAGGTGATGCGCGAAGGAACCTGCCAGCACATTCCCGAACTGCCGCAGAAGGTTCGCGATACGTTCGTGGTTTCAGGCGATGTGACTGCTGAAGAGCATGTACGCATGCAGGCCGCCTTGCAGGCTTTTGTGGATAACTCGCTTTCCAAGACGGTTAACTTCTCGGAAGGCGCCACCGAAGGCGATGTGGCAATTGCCTATCAACTGGCCTGGGAACTCGGCTGTAAGGGCATCACCGTCTATGTGACCGGCTCGCGCGATAAGGTGGTTTTGGAGACCAAGGCGACTGCCGAAAAGAAGGAAGCTCCCGCCTCCGCTGAGCCGAAAACTGCTCCTGCCGCCCAATCTGTTCCTACGATCTGGCATGGAACCAAGAAGCCGCGCCCCAAGGCGTTGACCGGACGCACTTATAACATCGACACGCCCGTGGGCAAGGCGTTCATC
>DAOQPR010000094.1:0-9252 GCA_035333265.1 Anaerolineales bacterium | reverse complement strand
ACGATGGTGGTGCCGGAGCGATTCCAGCCGAGGATGAGTCCGCGCTCGGGCTTGGGCTTGGTGACGTTTCCAGAACGCTGAATCAGGTTTTCTTCGAGCGGGAGGCGGGCGAGGTTCGCAAGTTGAATCTTGTCGTCATCTTCAGCAATCGCAAAGATGGAGTCGCCGGATTCGATGCGGGTGTCCATGCTGGGGCTCATCATTATGGTGCCATCGGCGCGGCGAATGCCCATGACGGTGGAGGTTTCATAGGCGTGCAGGGCTTCGCCGTAGGTCTTGCCGGAAAGCGCAGGTTCTTGTTTGAAATAAATTTCGTCGCCGCCGAAGTTCATCAACTCGGTGTAGACAATGGATAAACCGCTTTGGCGTGAGGTTTGTGCCACAACACGGGCGATCAGGTCGGTGGTGAGAATGGGTTGGACGATGTCTTTGTCGGAGAGCAGTTTGATCACATCCATGTTTTGCGGGTCACGAATTTGAGTGACGATGTGATATGGCTCACTGCGGCGATTGGGATTGTTGGTGATGGCAAGCACGGTTTTGATGACGTGTGTGTCGGGGTCGCCGCCTTCAGAGAGAACGATGATGGAACGCGCGGAATGCGGGCTGACGATCTCCAGATCGTTCATATCCATGGGGCTGCCAGAGCGGCAGATGATACGGGTGTTCTTCGGGTCATCGATGCGTTCGTTGATCGCATCCTCCATCTCGACCTTGTCCTGGTCTGCCAGGATGACGATGACGGCCCCGCTCTTGCGGCTTTCGTTGGCAGCCACGAGTTCGGAGATGATGGTGAATATCTGCGGCGTCCAGCCGAGGATGAGGGTGTGACCACTTTCCAGGACGAGAGAACGTCCTTTGCGCAACTCTTCGATCCGTTCTTCAAGCCCGTTGCTCAAAATACCGATGAGGGTGGAGACGATGAAGATACCGCCAATGGTGACCAGCAGCATGACGATGCGGAAACCGGGACCGGTATCGCCGCCCATGGTACCGGCGTCGAGCGTGCGCATCAGACTCATCCAGGCCGCCTCGCCAAAACTGGGAGCGGATTCGCCATCCATGGCTATCGCGCCAACCCGAATGATAGCGGCCGCAATAAAAATAATAACAAGGGACAGTACGGCAAGTCCGCCGATGAGGGCAATGGTGCCGCGGGACATGTAGTTGTCGAACCAATATTGAAATCTTTGTTTAAAGGTGGGCTGTTTCATGCAAGCATTCTCCTTGCGGCTTTGGAAATTTGGCTTATTATACGGGTAATCCCTTCTACAACCATAGGAAATTCGAGTCAGAGTGTGCTGACAGAATGGTTAAGAAATTGTTCATAATTTTCGTGTAACATCCCGCCTGTCAGGTGTGTCTATTCAGTGCCCGCCAAGGCAATTTAAAACGTGAGGTGTACCATGTTCCAGTTCGAAGGTTTTGACAGACGCCAGCAAGAGGATAAGGTCCGTGCAGAAGGGCGCTTGCCCCCCGGCCAGTCATTGACACAGAAATTCCCTGTTCTGCATTATGGGCCTGTGCCAATGTTTAACCCTGCCACATGGGATTTCCGCGTGTGGGGCGAGGTGGAAGAGGAGAAACGCTGGAGCTGGGAGGAGTTTAACCAACTGCCGCGGGCAAAACTTCACATGGATATTCATTGCGTCACCCGCTGGAGCAAGTTCGATACCGATTGGGAGGGCGTCTCGGTGAAGACTCTGGTGGAACAAGGCTTCTTTAAGATCAAGCCAGGCGCCACGCATGTCATGCAACATGCCGAATACGGCTTCACGGTCAATTTGCCATTGGAGGTGGTCTTGCAGGAAAACTTCCTGCTGGCGACGCATTTCAACGGCGAGCCCATCACGCCGGATCACGGCTATCCTCTGCGTGGTACGGTGGGCTTCATCCCCAGCAAAGAGGAGTTGGAAACGCCCTACTTCTGGAAGGGCGCCAAATGGCTGCGTTCGCTGGAGTTCATGCCGCGTGACAAACGCGGTTTTTGGGAGCAGGCTGGCTATCACAACCGCGCTGATGTCTGGCGTGAAGAACGGTTTGGATAAAAAATCCCCGAGGTCTTAAAGACCTCGGGGATTTCGTTTATGGACGTTTATCCAACTTTATGCTGACATCCATTTTCTCATCGCCGCGCAAAATGGTTAGAACCACCGTGTCACCTGGTCCCTTGTTGGTAATGAGATAAGCCAATAAATCATCGAAGGTGCGTACTTCCCTTCCATCGATGGCAATGATCAAGTCACCGCCTGAAAACAGGTTGGGGAAATTCGTCTGTTTGTCACCCGCTTTGATGCCCGCCTTATCCGCCGGGCCGCCGGGGACAACCGTCGTTACATAAGCGCCCGTGTACTGCTTTAGCCCCAACTCATTGATCGCGTCCAGGCTGAGTGTGCTGATGGAAGAAACGCCCAGGTAGGGATAATCATACTGACCCGACTTGATCAATACCGGCACCACACGTTTGACGATATTGATGGAAATCGCAAACCCGATCCCGGAATTAACCGGCTCCCCGGTATCGGTGTAATTCGTTGTGCGAATGGCGCGATTGATGCCGATCACCTCGCCGTTGAGGTTGAACAACGGACCGCCCGAATTACCCGGATTGATGGCCGCATCAGTCTGAATGATGTCACCCGCAGTGAAGAAATTTCCATCCGGGCTGGTGTGTGCCGAATCCAATGTACGGCCCAGCGCAGAGATAATGCCCACGGTCATGGTGCTCTCCAAGCCGAAGGGATTACCGATGGCAACCACAGTTTGACCGACATTGAGCGCCGCTGAGTCGCCCAGCGGGAGCGAATGCAATTCCTCTGCTGGTGCATCCACTTCGATCACAGCCAGGTCTGAATCCAGGTCGGTGCCAATCACTGTTCCATACACACGATAGCCGGAGGTAAAACGCACTTCCACACTCTGCGCACCTTCGATCACATGATAATTCGTCACCACATGTCCATTCGTATCATACACAAATCCGGAGCCCTGCCCCACATCGGTAATGATGGCCACCGTCCCGGGGCTGACCGTTTGGTAGAGTTGAACCAGGACTTCCTGCTGGGCGATCGGGTTGGAGGATTCCAAATTCACCGGCATGAGAGTCGGCACCGTGCTAACGTTCACAGACTGATTCCCCTCCTGTGAATTTTCCTGCGATACCAAAGCCGGGGTCTGACAAGCCAGTAACGCCAGAGCCACAACCACTACCGCTAAAAAGATTCTTCTGATTTTCATGAACACTCCTGCAAAATTAGAACTTGATCCGTGCCGCTTCCTCAAGCAATTCACGCTGTTTGGATGACAGGTACTTCGGAATTTGTACTTTCAATTTAACAAACAGATCACCCTTGATGTTGGCATCCTTTATTGTGGGCATACCGCGCCCACCCAGGCGAAACACCTGCTCGGGCTGGGTTCCAGCCGGAATGCCAAGCTTGACCTTGCCCGTTGGCGTTTCCACATCCGCTTCACCGCCGAGGATCAATGTAAACACATCCACAATGGATGTCGTGGTCAGATTGCTGCCCTCGCGCTCGAAACGTTCATCCTCCTCAACCTGGATCAACATATACAGATCGCTTCCATCCGGACCCGCACCTGCTACACGTACCCGAGACCCGGTCCTCACCCCAGCCGGGATGCGGACAGTCAGCTTTTTGCCATCTGGCTTCTGAACCTGACGGGATGTTCCTTCAAAAGATTCCTTGAAACTAATGCCCACTTCCTGCTCATAGCCCGGCGAATCCTGCACGAACGGATTGCCACGTCCCTGTGAACGCATGGCTTCACCAAAGATGGTGCGAAAGAAATCAGAAAATCCACCTACCCCGCCCACATTGCCGCTTCCAAACAGATCATCCATGTTGACATTGTTGCCGCGCGCGCCCCACTCATCCCAGCGAAAATCACCTGGTCTGCCGCCCGTGGTGCGATAGTTGGAATAGGCGCTTCCCAGACGGTCATAATGAGCGCGTTTCTGCTCATCACTCAAGACCTGATAGGCCTCGTTGATCTCCTTGAACCTGTCCTCGGCTTTCTTATCGCCCTGATTCTTATCAGGATGATATTTCATGGCAAGCTTACGATAGGCCGAGCGAATCTCATCCGCGCTGGCTTTGCGGTCAACACCAAGGATCTTGTAGTAGTCTTTATAGTCCATGTTGGATATTTTCATCCCGGCCCAAGGCAGGGTCAAGCGTACAAAGGTTGCACTTACATAACTCTAACCTGCTGGTTTGGTGGTACAGTTACGGAAACGAATTCTAAAAAGGGAAGATGAGAGAGCCATGAAATCAATTTGTGTTTTTTGCGGGTCTTCGGATGCAGTTCATAACGACTATAAACAGGCAGCTTTTGAAATGGGTGTGACCCTTGCTCAAAAGGGAGTCCGCCTTGTGTATGGCGGCGGTAAGACTGGTTTGATGGGGCAGGTGGCGAATGGAGCCCTGTCCGCAAACGGTGAAGTGATCGGGGTCATCATCCCGTCCATGAACACGCCTGCACTGGCGCACACCGGTCTCACGCGCATGGATGTCGCCCCGGATATGCATGGACGCAAAGCTCGAATGCACGAACTCTCCGATGGCTATATTGCCCTGCCCGGCGGCTTCGGCACCTGGGATGAACTCTTCGAGACTGTCACCTGGGCGCAGACCGGCGCACATGAAAAACCGGTGGGTCTGCTCAATGTAAAGAATTATTATGTGCCCCTGCTCGCGGCAATGGACCACGCCGTGGCAGAAGGGTTTGTCTTCGACGAACATCGCCGCGCCATTTTCTGCGAGGCGGAGCCGGGTGTGTTGTTGGAATCGATGGGGAAGTATGAACACCCGCACGAGGCGGTAAAAAGGTGGATGAAAGAGGAATGATTTAGATTTAGATTTACGATTTACGCATCACGTATTACGTAATACGTGATGCGTAATGATTGAAGAGCTATGACATCGTCAAGATGATCGGCTCGCCTTTGGTGACAATGATGGTGTGTTCGAATTGTGCGGCAATGGTGTTATCGACGGTGCGCAATGACCAATGGTCGGGCTTTTCGACAACGTGACCCTGCCCGGTGGTGAGGAAAGGCTCAATGGCCAGAACCAGCCCCTCGTTAAGTGTGCGGCGGTCTTCCGGCTTGTAGTAGTTATAAATAGCGGAGGGCTTCTCGTGTAATTGTCGCCCAATGCCATGCCCGGTCAGATCGTAAATGACGTTGAAGCCGTTCGCGGCGGCTTCCTGTTGAATGGTCTTGCCGATGAGGTTGAGCGGCTTGCCCACCCGGGCTACACTCAATGCTCTTGCCAGCGCGGACTTGGTGGCTTCGAGCAGTTTCTCGTATTCAGGCCTGGATGTGCCAACAACCATGGACGCGCCCGTATCGCCATAATAGCCGCCCATTTCGGCGGAGACATCGATATTGATAAGCTCGCCATCCTGTATCGTGTGGTCGCCGGGAATGCCATGCGCGATGACCGGGGAAACGCTGATGCAGGTTCCGCCAGGAAAGTTGTACATGGTGCGTGGAGCGGAGCGGGCGCCTTCTTTGACGAGAAAATCCTCACCGATCTGGTCGAGCTCGAGGGTGGTCATGCCGGGTTTGGCGCTTTCCATCATCAACCTCAACGCCTGGGCACAAACCTTGCCAGCGGCCTTCAGGCCTTTGATGTCGTTTTCTGAGTCTGCGGTCATGCTATTTTTTGATTCCTTTTTCGATCGTTTCGCGATGTTCCTGAAAGTGTTCGATTGTGTCACCCAACACCCATACTAAGAGCGGGTCAGGGCGGTCGGAGTGACGCGGCGCGAGCAGGTCTTCGAATGGGGTCTCATCCAATTTTTTCCACAACAAGGCATATACCCGTTTGAGATGATCCATCACTTCGGCACGCGGACGGCGTTGGTTACGTTTGAATAAGATCGGGTTGACAGCTTCCACACTCCATTCGGGCAGGGCATCCTGTGAGACGCCGACAACATCCAGATAGGGGCGTTTGTCCATATGATAGCCCATGAGGATGTTCATCCATTCCGTGAGGTGAGCAAGATTATCCTTGGGCGTCCAACCGCCTTCATCGGGGGTGGTCATTTGTTCATCGGTGAGCGAGTCGGCGAGTTGTATCAATGCCTCCCATTCCTGTTCAATGGCGCTCATTAATTCCTGTTTGTTTCCAGGCATCCATTCTTCGGTCATATGTTTCTCCTATAAACCAATTGACTGGCCTTCCTCCAGGCGTTCCTTTTCCTGACCCTTGCGCAGGATGTATGCCTCGCCGCGCACAAGGATGGTCTTTCCCTTTTCGCATTTGATATAGGCATTATCGCACATCAGGAGCACCGGGTTCTCTTGAAATAGATGGTAATCACTCAGCCAATCATCCTGCATGGATTGGACGTAGCCGTCGGTCGAATAGTGCGCGAAAAAATTAAAAGGCGTGACGTTCAGACCATTGAAGCTTGTCGTCTGGACCGAGTTCATATCATGGGAGGTGAGAATGTTCGGCCCGCATAAAATCGCCCCCGCGCTAAATGCGACAATTGGCAGCCCGGCCTGAACCTTTTTCTTCAAAAAGGGCATGACTCCGCTGGCATGCAGACGATGATTCAGCAAAAAGGTATTCCCGCCCGAAATATACGCGACAACACATTCGCGCAAAATGCCTTCGATCTCTTTTTGAGTCATCCTCTCGGTATTGATGATCTCGATCCGCGCCAGGCCTTTGAATTGCTTTTTGGTGTAGTCGAGCCATTTTTCGCCATCGAGAAAAGCAAGCGGCAAAAAAGCGATCATCGGATCCTCTTTGCTTTCACAATAGGGACGGCAGGCATCAACGATATGGCGAATATCCCTTTCACCGGGGGTTGAGAATAGATGTAAGTTCGATGGCATGAGGGGATTGTATCAAACAAAATCGTAGGGATAGGGCTTGCCCCTATCCAGACTCACGATACAAACAAAAGGGCGACCGTGAAGGTCGCCCCTACATGGTTATTTACCTAATTTCCCCAAAATCACTTTCCGCAACTCCGCCTGCACAGACTCCCATGCCTGCTCCGAGTTGACCACGACCCAGCGTTTTGGCTCGGCTTTGACCATTTCCAGATACCCTGCACGGACTCTGCGATGAAATTCAACCGTATACGCATCCATGCGATTCCACTCGACTTCGTTCTGGGTCTTGCGTTTCAAGCCAATTTCCACATCCAGGTCAAGCAGGATCGTTAGGTCAGGCGTCAGTCCGCCCGTTGCATATTTAACCAGTGCCCGAACCTCATCCAAATTCTGCTGATGTCCGTAGCCTTGATACGCTATGGTGGAGTCATAGTAACGGTCGGAGAGAACAATTTCTCCGTCGGCAAGACGCGGTTTGATCACCTGCTCCACGATCTGAGCGCGTGCCGCTTGGTAAAGCAGAGTCTCCGTCCGCGGGTGCATTTCGGCGTTCTTCATATCATGCAGCACATCGCGAATCTGCTCACTGATGGACGTCCCACCGGGTTCGCGGGTTGGGAAGACAACGTAGCCTTTCTCGCGTAGAAATTCAACAAGATGGGGAATGTGGGATGTTTTGCCCGAGCCTTCGGGACCTTCAAGAGTGATGAACATGGGGGAAGTATAAAGTAGACCGGCAAACAAGTAAACAGGTTAACCATTGGAAGGTCGAATTAGTTGAAAATGTCGTTTACAAATTTCCTACATCTTTCTTAACATGGTTTCAGTTTCGGTAGAAAATTTTTAATCAATGTGTCATTTTCGGGGACTAGGATTTTGTCATGCTTAGGAGGCATACATGTCAAAGAAAAATATCGTCTACATGTTTCTGATCATGGTCATTGCGGGCATCTCCGCTTTAACCGGCGCGGCAGCGGGTGGTTTCGCTGTTTATCAGGCGGTGGGCGCGAAACAAACCGCCAAACAATCCATCCAGGATACCGCTCTGCAGGCACAACATGCCAGCCAATCTCTCGTGTTGAATGCCACAGATATTGAAACTGCAACCACTCAAGCCGTGCAATCCCTATCTCCCGCCGTGGTCACTGTGGTGGGAACGGTTCAGGGGCAGGCCACCTTCTTTGGGCAGGCCAGCGACCAGACCGTAAGCGGAAGCGGGTTCTTCATCTCCGACCAGGGCTATGTCCTGACCAATAACCACGTGGTGGAAGGCACAACGGAAGTGAAGCTTGTGCTTTCTGATGGGAGTGAAGAATCCGCTACGATCGTGGGCACGGATCGTTACTCGGATATCGCGATCCTAAAGACCGATGGAAACGTTCCTGCCGTGGCAAAACTGGGCGATTCTGATCTGCTTCAAGCGGGTGAAACGGTCATTGCCATTGGTTCCCCATTGGGTGATTTCAAGAATACCGTCACTGTGGGTGTGGTCAGTGCAACCGGTCGTTCCATCGACTCTGGTCAGGGCTATCAGATCGAGGGTTTGATCCAGACCGATGCAGCCATCAATCATGGGAATTCAGGCGGTCCGTTGGTGAATCTCGCCGGTGAAGTTGTTGGAATCAACACTCTTATAGTGCGTGACTCCGGCAGTGGTGATGTCGCCGAAGGCTTGGGGTTCGCTATTCCAATGAACATGGCTCAAACCATGGCCCAGCAGATCATCACCAATGGTTATGTCTCCCGTCCGTTCATGGGTATTAACTACCAGGCAATTTCCCCAAACATTGCGGCCATGTATAACCTGCCCGTGAAATGGGGCATCTATGTGCAGGCTATTGCAGATGGAAGCCCTGCCAGTACATCTGGCTTACAAAAAGGCGATATCATCGCCAGCCTGAACGGTGTCCAACTTGACGAAACGCATCAGTACTTGAATATGCTTTATAACTTCAAACCAGGCGACACCGTCACCCTCGGCATTTACCGCGACGGCAAACAGATCGATCTGAACATTACACTTGGAGAAAGCACTCCAACATAAAATTTCCCCCTAATATTATCGAGGCGACCCGATGGGTCGCCTCTGCTTTTTTAATCGTGGTAATCTCCCACATAAAACTCCACTTGAATATTATCCGGGTCACGGAAGCAGACATATTCTTCCTTCCCGTCCGGGTCAAATTCAATGCCCGCTGTGGAAATACCAAACTCTGCCAACGTCACCAGCAACTCTTCCAACTGTTTGCGTGAATCGACGGCAAAAGCAAAGTGGTCAAGCCCAATTCGGTTCTCATCAAAGCGGTCATTCGGAATCGTTTTATACGGCGCACGTTGAAACGCCAGTAAAAAATTATCGCACGAGATCC
>DAOQPR010000093.1:0-9267 GCA_035333265.1 Anaerolineales bacterium | reverse complement strand
GATGCGGTATTTGCGCTTAAGGATCTTGGCGGTAAATTCAGGCTCAAAGTTGAAGCTATTGGCACGGATCACCATACCATTGATGACCTCCTTACGGAATACCTTGTAGCCGGTTTCCATATCGGTCAGGATGGTATCGTAAAGGATATTCGTCATTAAGGTGAGCATCTGGTTGGCAAGCTGATGCCAGAACATTGTTACGCGGCGTGCCCTCCCCAAAAAGCGCGACCCAAAAACCACATCTGCCAGGCCTTCTTCAATCGGTTTGAGCAGGTCCGGGTAGTCGCGTGGGTCATACTCAAGGTCGGCATCCTGGATCAATAGGATTTCGCCCGTTGCCGCATTCATTCCAGTGCGCACGGCTGCCCCTTTTCCCTGATTTCTTTCATGCAGGATGGTGCGTATACCGTCCTTGCCGTCTAAGGATTTCAAGATGTCGCGGGTACCATCTTTTGAGCCGTCATCTACGACAATAATTTCATAAACGAGGTCGGTGGCAATTACCCGCTGAAGAATGGTCTGGATACTTTCAACTTCATTATAAACAGGGATTATTACGGAAAGTTTCATAGCGGCTGGATTATAAACGAAAAGATGTATAATCGGCTTCGCGCCAACAAAATTATTTCTGCCCTGGATTCGGTGTAAATTATGATGAAACAAACTGGACAAATGCCTGCTTCTCAATCGGCCGGTGGATTCACCCCACCACAGGTCAATAGTTTGGAGGATACGGGACTTTCGGTATTGTGGCTGCAGGATCTGGTACTAAAAGTCCTTTATTTTCGCGGATATCTGACAGGTATTAAGATTGCAGAAGAGATCACCCTGCCATTTGCCGGGGTGACCGACCAGCTCCTGACCGCACTGAAACAGGAAAAATTGATCGAAGTCAAATCATCACAGGGTGGTTTGGGGGAAGGTTCATATACATTTGGCATTACCACCCAGGGAATCCTGCGTGCCCGTGAAGCCCTTGACCGCAGCCAATACGCAGGCCCAGCCCCCGTACCTTTTGAGGTGTATAACGAATCCATTCGCAGGCAAAAAGCGGGCCGCGTAACAGTCACCACACGGACCATGCGGCAGATCCTCTCCCAACTCGTCATCTCCGAAGCGACCTTTCAACGCCTTGGCCCGGCTCTAAACTCCGGCTCGTCCATTTTCATGTATGGACCTCCCGGAAATGGCAAAACAAGTATTGCACGTGCGTTTGGAAACCTGGTTCTAAGCCAAAGCATGTACATCCCTTATGCGCTTTATCTGGATGGACAGGTCATCAAAGTTTATGACGCCGTAAGCCATAATCTTGCGCCAGATACAGAAAATGGCAACAATAACCCCACAGGCACATTGCGCGGAAACACCCGCCGTGACCCACGCTGGGTAAAAATTCGCAGACCCTTTATCGTCGTCGGCGGAGAGTTGACCCTTGAAGGTCTCGACCTGGTTTTTGACGATACCACCAAATTCTACGAAGCGCCCTTTCAGGTCAAAGCCAATGGTGGCATTCTGCTCATCGACGACTTTGGCCGCCAACAAGTGCGCCCACGAGACCTACTCAATCGCTGGATCGTCCCGCTCGAAAACCGGGTCGATTATCTGCGCCTGCATACTGGCCGCAAAGTGGAAGTCCCATTCGATGTTTTGATCGTCTTCTCCACAAACCTTCCGCCAAAGGATCTGGTCGATGAAGCGTTCCTGCGTCGATTACGGCACAAGATCGAAATTGGCGACCCAACCTTTGAGGAATATCGTGAGATATTCCGGCGTGTCGCCCAGGACAAGCGTGTCGAATACAATGACCAGGGTTTGGCCTATCTCTTGCAGGAATGGTACATCAAACGCAACCGCAAATTACGTGCATCCCATCCACGTGACTTGTGCGACCAAATTCTGGATATTTCCTCCTACCTGGCCGTTCCTCCGTCCATGTCACGCGAGATGATCGACAATGCTGCCAAAGCCTATTTTGTGGATATTTAACCCCGCCTCACACTACCTCAATCCTGAATCTCCATGCTCGAACATTTTCCCCGCCCCATCCTTCTCGCTCATCGCGGCGACCTTGCCAACGCACCGGAAAATACCTTGCCATCCTTTCGTCAAGCCATTCAAAAAGGCGCCGACGGAGTTGAACTGGATGCCAAGCTTACCGCAGACGGCCATATCATTGTCATTCATGACTCCACCGTCGATCGCACCACAAACGGAAAAGGCAAGGTAGCCTCCTTTTCTCTGGATGCCATTCGCCGCCTTGACGCAGGTACATGGTTCGATGCCCGCTTTGCCGGGACAAAAATCCCCTTACTTGAAGAGGTGTTTGAAATAGTTGGACGTAACCACTTGATCAACATCGAATTGACCAACTACTCTACGCCGCGCGATGGTCTGACTCAAAAAGTGTGTGAGTTAATCAAGCGCCATAACAATCCGGGACAGATCATTTTCTCTTCCTTCTTTCCGTCTAATTTAAAGATTGCTGCACAAATCCTGCCTGAGATTCCACGCGGATTGCTTGCCATGCCGGGGTTGATCGGTGCCTGGGCGCGGTCATTCGGTTTTATGTTTGGGGAATACCATGCTTTGCATCCGCATATTTCGAATGCCAGCCGTGAACAAGTCCAACGTGCCCATCGGGTTCATCGCCGGGTGCATGTCTGGACGGCAAACTCTCCGCAGGAGATCGGCCAATTGAAGGAGTGGGGCGTGGATGGCATTTTCACTGATGATCCAGGGTCTGCTGTAAAAGCGCTTGGGAGGGGTGGATGAAGGCTTCCGAATGCCGGGAGCAGGCCTCCCCGAAGCGCGAAGCGAGAGACAAGGCGACGTCGTTCATGGAGCGGCGTCCATTTCGTCTTAAAGGAGAGTCGTGTTATAAAATGAGGATCATGCGGCTCATTCGTGTTTTCCTTTTGTCTTTTTTATGCATGTCTCTTCTGCCCAAATCGGTTCAGGCTCAACCGCCTGTGCCGCCAGCGGCTGTCCGCCTTCTTTTGGATTCAATGACTCCTGAGGAACGGGTGGGCCAATTATTTCTGGTTTCCTTTAGTGGCACAGATACCGGCCCGGAATCTCAGATCTATGATCTCGTGGCGCGTCATCATGTAGGTGGGGTTGTGTTGACAAGCCGGGGCGATAATTTTTCAGGCGAGGATACGATCAACCAGGCACACAGCCTGATCGAGAATTTGCAAAATATAGAATGGAATGCGTCGGCTAATTTCAGTGAGGGTTCAGGAGAAAGATTAGCGTATGCACCATTACTCATTGGAATATCCCAGGAGGGCGATAGTTACCCTACCGATCAACTGTGGAGCGGGCTTACACCTCTTCCAAGCCAAATGGCTATTGGGGCCACATGGAATACTGAGCGTGCCAAGGATGTTGGTGAAGTGCAAGGGACGGAGCTATCTGCAATTGGCTTTAATCTGTTTCTTGGGCCTTCATTGGATGTGCTGGAAGACCCTTCTACATCTGGACATGACCTGGGTGCGCGTGTTTTTGGCGGTGACCCGTTTTGGGTGGGTGAAATGGCGCGTGCCTATGTGGCTGGGCTGCACGAAGGCAGCTCTGAACGGATGTTGGTAGTTGCAGAACATTTCCCGGGCGCAGGCGGCACAGACCGTTTGCCTGAGGATGAGATCTCGACTGTCAGGAAGTCTCTTGAGCAGTTAAAGCAGGTGGAATTAACACCCTTCTTTGCAGTGACTGGAAATGCGGAAACTGCTGAAAGTGAGGTGGATGGTTTGCTCGTGTCGCATGTTCGTTATCAGGGGTTTCAGGGAAATATTCGCGCCACCACCCGACCGATCAGCTTGGATCAACAAGCCTTGAGCCAGATTCTTGCATTGCCTGAATTCTCCAACTGGTATACGGATGGCGGTCTGTTGGTGAGCGATGAACTTGGTACGGCTGCGGTACGGGATTTTTACATTTCAAATGGCGGACAATTTATAGCTCGCATTGCTGCCCGTGATGCCTTTTTGGCTGGGAATGATCTTCTATACCTTGGGGATATCAAGTCGGATGATGCGCCTGATTCCTATACGACCATTGTTCGTATGCTTGAATTCTTTACCCAAAAATATCAGGAGGATCCGGCATTTGCTCAACGCGTGGATTCTTCTGTGACCCGTATCCTTACAGCCAAACTTGACTTGTATAAAAATTTTACACTTGCCAATGTGGTCTTTCCCGTTGGGGCAGTGAATTTTGGAGCCTCGACAGATGTCACTTTTTCCGTGGCTAGGAACTCTGCAACCCTTATCAGCCCGGAGTTGCAGGACGTCACCTCTATTTTGCCAGCGCCGCCCCAGCCCAATGAGCGCATTGTTTTTTTGACAGACGCCCTCAGCGCAGCGCAATGTTCGGTTTGTTCACCTCAACCGATCTTGGCGGCAGACGCGCTTCAATCTGCTGTGTTGAAATTGTACGGCCCACAGAGCGGGAACCAGGTGGAGGAATTCAGGCTTAAGTCCTATTCATTGGAAAACCTTCTGGCAATGCTCGATAAGCCGGATGAAAATCAATTTGTCGTTGATGACCTTACAGCGGCGGATTGGATCGTGATCTCCATTACAGATGCAGCCAAGGGACAGCCGGATCTGATCAGCCGGTTTTTGCGCGAACGTTCGGACTTATTGCTAAACAAAAATCTGGTGCTCTTTTCTTTTGGCGCACCTTATTATTTTGACACTACCACTCTCTCGAAATTCAGTGCGTATTATGCGTTGTACAGCAAGCAGCCTCAATTTGTGGACGTGGCTGTGCGTTTGCTTTTCCAGGAATTGACCCCCGTCGGAGCATCCCCCGTGAGTGTCTCTTCGGTGGGCTATGATTTGATCAAGGTCATGTCTCCCGACCCGGCTCAGATCATTCCGATCTCGCTGGACCTTCCACCTGCTCCTGCTTCCTCTGATTCTTCCACCACCCCAGAGGCAACCCCGATTCCGCTCTTCCGAATCGGAGATACCATCGCCATTCGTACGGGAATTATTCGAGATAACAATGGGCATTCCGTTCCTGACGGCACCGTGGTGATGTTTTCCATGCTGTTAACCGGGGAGGGAGGCGGAATTTTGCAGCAGGTGGAAGCAGAGACAGTTCAAGGCGTGGCGCGCGCTTCCTTTGGGTTGGACAAGCCAGGTCTGTTGGAGATTCGCGTTGCAAGCGAACCTGCGGTTATTTCCGAAGTATTGCAATTGGATGTTTCCCAGTCTGGTGCGGTAGCTGTCACGGTGGTTGTGCCGGAATTAACCAAGTCTCCCGAGCCTACTCCTACAGCCGTTGTCGTGGAACCGGTTGACCCATACATCACCAAGGATGGCTTTCCCCGCCTTTCTGCCTGGATCCTTTCCATGATCCTTGTATTTTTAGGTGCTGGAGTGCTGTTTGGCATGTCGTCACAGTTTATCCGGCGTACATCCGCCATTCGCTGGTCACTGGGGACGTTGTTGGGCGGGTTGTTGGGATACAATTTACTGGCGTTGGGATTGTTTGAATTCCCAACATGGCTTGTCGAAAAGGGAATCACTGGGGTGTTTTATGCCACTTTGGTGGGTCTGGCTATAGGGTTTGTAGGCGGTTGGGTTTGGTCACGTATTGAGAAGTAATCTTTACCCGGTAGTGTTGGGGTAGTACTTTTTCCCCCTATGGTTTTTCAAATTTGGTGATACCATCCCGGCCACCTATGTATTCAGGAGAAACGAGGATATGGCAGAAAATAACAAGGCAAACAAGGCAAAGCAACCCCCGATCTTATTTGAACAGACTCAGAAGATCATTAAAGATATAAACAATAGACTTGGCGGGACGTTGGTTACTTATTTTAATAACCCACGCGGTAGTGTGTGCCATGATGATGTCCTGGCTTTATTTGAGCTATTGGAGAAAATTGGCCGTCAGGAAACTATTTATTTATTCATCAAATCCAGCGGCGGGAATGGACAAACCTCTCTCCGAATCGTCAATCTGCTTCGACAGTATTGCGAAAATGTAATTGCTGTCATTCCATTGGAATGTGCTTCTGCCGCTACCATGGTTACCCTGGGTGCCAACGAGATCCATATGGGTCCCATGGCATACCTCACCTCGGTGGATACGTCCCTTACCCATGCGCTTTCGCCCATTGATCGCGATAATGACCGCGTGAGCGTCAGCCTGGATGAATTGAACCGTGTCGTGAGGTTGTGGCAGGCTCAACGGTCCGATACGAACGAGAACCCCTATCAGCAGCTTTTCCAATATGTTCATCCACTGGTCATTGGTGCGGTGGATCGGGCTGAGTCTCTTTCCATCATGTTGTGCAAGGAATTGCTTGCCTATCACATCAAAGAAGATCAAGTGGCAGATAAGATCGCTTCCACGCTCAATTCCAAATATCCTTCTCACGGTTATCCGATTCTGTTCGAGGAGGCGCAGCGCATTGGGTTAAAGGTCAGCCGCCTCTCGGCAGAGATCAACTCTCAGCTGCTTGAACTCAACGAACTTTACAGTGAGATGGGTCAACGCGCGACTACAGATTTTGACGATACCCATGCACATGGCAATGAGATCCTCAACATTTGGGAATCGACCGATGTACTGGTCTACTATCAGCAGGATAAGGACTGGTTCTACCGCACCGAGGAACGCCGTTGGATTTCACTCAACGATAATAGCAGTTGGCGGCGAATGCACAAAAAAGGGAACAAGGTGGAAAAATCCATTCTTCATATTTCATGACATTGAGGCGCAGCGATGCGCCTCTTTTGTTGAAACAGGTGATTTAAATATCCATTGCAAAACATTTGCAAAACCTGTGCAATATGGTATACTGTTTCATATCAAATCGAGTTGGAAAATGTACCTATGGCAAAACCTTCACACTTAAAGTTCAATGACCCCGCCCCTGATGTCACCCTGTTGGATGCAAACGGGCAGCCTGTAAAGCTTTCATCCCTTTGGCAGAAGAAAGTACTTGTACTTGCCTTTACCCGTCATTTTGGATGTCCGCAATGCAAAGAAATGGTGGATCAGTTAATATCAGCGCATCAGGCCCTCGCCGATTCTGGCTTGCTGCTTGCGATCATTTCCCACGCTTCAGCTGAATCAGCCAAGGCGTTCTGCGAGCAGCGTGCGCCTAGCGCAATATGCCTGGCAGATCCCAATCGAGATGCCTATCATGCTTACGGCCTCTATCGTGGGACGTTCTGGCAGACTTTGCTTTCCCCGCAAATTTGGCGTTCCAATCGCAGGTTGGCACGTGAAAAGGGATATAAACCTGAAGTTCCACTTTCCGGCCAGGATGCCTATCAAATGTCCGGCACATTCATCATCGGCATGGATGGCCGAATCCGCCTGCCATATTACTATGAAGATATTGCTGACCACCCTCCGGTGGATCTGCTCCTGCATGGCATTATGGGTGTGGACTGGAAAAAGCCTTTTGATTCAAACCCAGTAGTCTGAAAGAGAATAGTATGTTTCTTGCTGTCTATCTTGCTCTAAAAGAAGTATTTCGAAACCGTGGGCGTTTCTTGCTTGTTGCCCTGGTGATTGCGTTGATCACTTTGTTGGTCCTATTCATTGCCGCACTGGGAGAAGGGCTGGCAAATGGCAACCGTCAATATGTGGCCAATCTCGATGCCCAGTTGATCGTTTTTCTTGAAAAATCCGATTATATAATTTCCTCCAGCCGGTTGGAAACAAATACATCGCGTTCGATTCGCCGGGTGGAGGGGGTAGCTGATGCTGGCGCTATTTACACATCGTCCACTGAGATCGTGTCGTTGGATGAGCCACTGAAAGTTTCCCTGCTTGGTGTCGAGCCTGGAAGGCCAGGCATGCCAACCCTCATAGAGGGAAGGGAATTTCGAACAGGGGAAGCTCGAGAAACCGTCATTGACCGGAACGTTGCCCTTCGTTCGAATATACAAATTGGAGATGTTATTCAAATCCGTTCCACACAGGGTACAGACGATGAATTCTTCGAATTGAAGGTGGTTGGGCTTGTGGAGGGTCAGTCTTACTTCTTTCAGCCGACAATTTTCGTTCCGCCTGCCACCTGGGAGAAGATCCGTCCGCAATCCGAATCTGAATTAAGCAGCGATACGCCATACCCCAATATTGTCGCTGTGAAATTACAAGACCCTGCTCAAATGGAAGAAATGACCTCTCTTCTGATTGAACGAGTTCCAAATATTGAAGTTGCCGATCTTCAAACGACCATCAACAATATTCCCGGCTATTCTGCCCAGCAGGGAACCGTGCAAACCCAGGGGATCTTTACCCTTCTGATCGGCATCCTTGTGATTGGCGGCTTTTTCCAGATCCAGGTTCTTCAAAAGGTGCCGCAGATCGGGGTGCTGAAAGCGATCGGTTCGTCGAATGGGGTGGTGGGGTTATCAGCGGTGATTCAGATCGTTTTTGTAACAGCCCTCGGCGTTGGAATTGGAGGCGGGTTGACCTATCTCTTCTCGCTGGGTTTCCCTCCCACCATTCCATTGGTCTTCAATGGAACGCGTTCCTTGATCGCGATTGCCTTATTGCTTGGGATCGGTCCGATTGGCGGCCTGGTCTCCATTATTTATGCGGTTCGTATTGAGCCGTTGAAAGCGCTTCGTTTGGGATAGAAATATGTCTGATATTGCTTTGGAAGTTCGTGATTTGGTGAAAACATTTTCCCTGGATGGGGCAATGATCAATGCGGTCGATCATGTTTCATTTCAGGTGAAGTCTGGTGAATTTGTTGCCCTGGTGGGGCCGAGCGGCTCTGGTAAGACGACCATGCTTTCGATCCTTGCTGCTTTGCTTACTCCCACCAGCGGGCAGGTGTGGATCGATGGTCAGGATATGTCGAAGATGAATGAATCTCAACGGGTTAAGCTTCGACGCGAAAAGATCGGGTTTACATTCCAGTCCAACAATTTGATTCCATACCTTTCGGCGCGTGAGAACGTGGAGTTCATGCTGCGCTTGAATGGAAAATTAGATCACGGCAGCCGTATTCGCGCCGATGAATTGCTGTCCCGCCTGGGGTTGTCGGAACGGCTGCATAACCTGCCTGCGCAGATGTCTGGCGGCCAGCAGCAGCGCGTTGCCATTGCCCGTGCGTTGATCCACAACCCGGCTGTGGTGCTTGCAGACGAACCCACGGCTTCGCTGGATACGGAACGCGCCTTCCAGGTGGTGGAAACTTTTGCCAATCTCATCCATGAAAACGGACGTGCGGGTATTATCGTCACGCATGATCTGCGGATGTGTCAATTTGTAGACCGGGTTTTG
>DAOQPR010000092.1:0-9271 GCA_035333265.1 Anaerolineales bacterium | reverse complement strand
ATGGGAAGCTCATATTCAAAGGCGATCTTTTCTGAAGAAGTCAGTGCTTCTTGGACTTTTCCAAGAAAGTTATCGGCAACGGATCGTGGAAGCAAGTCGTGAAAGGTTCTGCCGATCATTTCATCTGGCATACGCACCAGAAGAGAAGGGTTGGTAGGTGCAATTTGCATATACCGCCCTTCGTTATTAATGACCAAAACCACATCATCCATCGCGGCAAAAAGCGCTCGAAAGTTCGTGGCAGACTCTTCAACCTGTTGGAACAAGCGATTTCTTTGCACTGCCGATGAAACCTGGGTCACAATGGTTTCAAGAATGTGTAGTTCGTCACGGGTGATAACACGGTCGGGGTTATAAAATGCAATACCGATCGTGCCAATTACTTCATCTTCAGAAAGCAGCGGCAGAATCAAAAGATTCTTTGTGCCACGCCGGGTCAAAACATCTTTAACGGGGGCAGCAAGTGGATTGTTTTCAACATCCTTGATAAATACAGGTTTGCGGGTTCGGATGGCTTCTTCGGTGGGAGGGTTGCCTTGAATAGGTATCGCCAGACCGATATCTTCAGACGGTTCGAAATCCATTAGGGTTTCTGCCGTCAGAATCAGCCGCGTCTTGTCATTGTTCATAAGGGCGATGCCCACGTTTTCAGAGGAAAGCAACTGAACCAGGGTATCCGTGATGCTTTGCAATGCGCTTCTTAGATCCAACGAACTGGAGGCCGCTGAAACGACCTGGTTGATGAAACTTAATTCCTGGGCGCGTTTTTGCGTTTCCTGGAACAACCGGGCATTTTCAAGCGCAAGCGATAATTGATCAGTGACCTGTTTAATCAGATCCTGTTCGTCGTCTGTAAAGACCCGGCCTTTTTCTTCATTCGCCAGCCGCAGCGTGGCCCAATCCGCTTCTCCGATCTGAAGATTGGTTGAAAAATAATTTTCAGCCTTGCGATCAGCCGGGGGCGTAAAAATATCTGTAAGGGAAAGCATGCCTGTCTGCTGGCGACGGGTTGTCTTAACCGGCGTGGAAGCGGCTTGGTTGTGCTGGGCAGGTTTAGGGTCGGCGGGAGGCGGCGCTTCCTTTCGGACCTCAGGCTTGCTTGCACCTTCCAGGCCTTTTTCTTCGGGTTGAATGTCCTTGAAGAGTTCGTTAAGCCGCTTGTTTATTTTCGGTTTCTTTGGCATATTCCATCAACTCCTGGGCAAGGACACGGTATTGGGTGGACCCGCGCGCTGCGGCTTTATAGTGGGTAATGGGCAGCCCGGCAATGGGGCTTTCGCGCAGTTTTGTGTCCAATTCGATAACAGTATTAAGCACTCCATTCCCAAATGTGGAGCGCAATTGATCGTGAATATTGCGATGGGTTCGGTTTCGTCTGTCCAGCATGGTGACAAGGATCCGATAAGCGAGGTTGGGGTTATCCACTTCGCGAGTACGGCGGATCAGCCCCATCATATTTCTTAATGCATAAGCAGAGAAATATTCGGCCTGGGTTGGGATCAATAAAAGGTCGGCGGCGGCAAGGGCATTTCGGGTGATGGCTCCCAGGGCAGGGGGGCAATCGAGAACGACATATTGATAAGGAAGACCAGGTGTGGTGCGCAGGGCGCGTTGCAAGATGGTCGTGTAGTTTGTTCGCACCGGGAGATATTGTTCCGAGGTCTCAATTCGTGAGCTGGATGGGATCAGGTCGAGATTGTCGATCTCGGTCTTTCGGCTAACACTTAATACAGCTTCATTATCAAGCATGATGTTGCTGGATGTCTTTTCAGATTCTCCAGGTTCGAAACCAAGCGCAAGGGTGAGATTTGCCTGGGCATCCAGGTCGATCAGCAGGACGCGATTGCCTAATTCTGCCAATGCGGCGCCGAGGGAGAGAGCGGTGGTGGTCTTTGCAACTCCACCTTTTTCGTTTGATACAGCAATTGTTCTTACCATAGGGCCTCAATTATTCCTTGTCTGGCTGGCTGGGTTTTTGCGGAATGATTTCAATCCGTGAGACGTTCAAAGCCTGACGAAGTTCCTGAATGGCTGTTTGAATCATTTCTTTTGGATCATTTGTGCTGCGAATCTTATTGGTGATGTCGGATACAAGACGTTCCCGCTCTGCACGCCTGGTTGTTTCATCGAATAATCTGGCATTTTCAGCGAAAATACCCACGCGTTCAGCAACAGCGCGAACAAGGTCCATTTGGTCGCTTTTGATCGGTTCCTGCTTCGGTACACTGACGGAGAGTTCACCGACCATTTGTCCGCGGATAACTATGGGAACCGTGTAATTCCGGCGCGCTTCCATTTCTTCGGGGTCACTACCATTACTTCCTTCAAAGATCGGAATGGCTCCGCTGGAGGTATAGCGATACCCTGAAATTTTATATTCCTCTGAGAGACGCGTCCAGTTTTCCTTGAAATATTGCCTCGTGGCAGATTCTGCTTCGACCAGGGAGCGTTGCATTTGTTCGTAGAGACGTGCATTTTGAATGGCAATACTCACCAGATCTGCAAGTATGGTTAAGACATCCACATCTTCATCGGTAAAGGCATTTGTGTTCTCGCTTTGTACATCGAGTGCGCCGATGATTTTTCCGGATAGGGTTAACGGTAGCGCCATTTCGGAATGAGTACGGGGGAGGTCAGGGTTGTTAAAATATGCGGCATCATCACCCACATTACGTGCAATACGCGGCTTGCCCGACCCGGTTACGTATCCTACAATGCCCTGAATGCCAACTCGAAGCTGATGCCCGCGATTGAGCATATTCATTCCACCTTCACTATTCGCAGCACTAAGCACTGCGAAACGATTGGAGGCATCGGTCAGGAAGATACCTACGTGGTAAAAACCAAACTGCTCACTAATCACTTCGGTGATCAAGGGGAGAAGTTCCTGCAGATTTTGCCGGGTGTTAATGGCTTGAGCCACTTTCGTTACGGCTTCGTATTCTTTCGCGCGTTTTTCACCATGTTGCAGTTCTTTTTGAAGTTCAAATGTGCGTTCTTCAACTCTTTGCTCAAGAGAGGTGACCAGGTCTCGAATGGTGTCGGTCATGGTATCGAGCGTATCGCCAAACGTTTCCAGCTCATCCTGCGAATGTATATTTGATTTGACGCTGTAATTTCCACGGATGATTTCATTGGCTACCTGGTTAAGGGTTTGAAGCGGCGCTGTAAGCCGATTGCTTATGCCAAGAGAGGTCACTGCTGCCAGTGCAAAGACCACTAGAATGATGACAAGGCTAAATAAGATGGTGTTGCGGGTCTGCTTTTGAATTTCTTCTGCTATCAATGCTGTGTCTGTCAATAATTCTGATGCAGGCACAATCATGACAAGTTTGTATTGCACCTGGGGAATGGTTTGATAGACGACAAACCGTTCAGTCCCTGCCAGGGTAATGTTGAAGGAAGCCCCTTGTCCTTGAGAGATCGTATCTAATATTTGATAAAACTCTGGTGTTGCCGAAGTCAGTGCGGCTGAGTCCATAATATCGCTCAGTTGAGCATTTTCATCTGTAATACCAAAGTCAACATATCCCTGCCCTGGAAGGGAGAAGAGACGTTTCTCATTGTCAACCAGGAAGGCATAACCGGTTTCACCGATTTTAATATTGCTGATCAGGTTGGTGATCCGGTTAAGTTGTATATCCATGGCGGCCACACCCTGAAAACGGTTATGAGAGTCATAGACCGGTGTGCTTGTTGTGATCACAAGACCATTTAAGGCTGCGTCTTCATAGGGCGCTGACCAAATGACTTCATTGTTTGGGTTGTTATCTGGAAGGGCATCCAGATACCAGACACGTCCTGTAACATCGAAATCGGCAGGCACAATGTTTGCCAGATCAATATTTGGATAATAGATCGTTTCCTTTGATGTACCACCAAAGTAAATGGCAACAATATCAGGATTGTCTGAAAGAATGGAGGGGATGATCAGGTCGGAGTGTTTGAGAACTTTAAGCTCTTCCAGGAGCGACGGCGTGAGATCAACATCTGCTGGCAGAAACACAGATGAAGGTTCGGTATTGAGATTATCCCAGCTCCCCCCCTCAAGTTGACGGAGTGAGATCGCAGGATTCCAATAGGTACTGTCTTTCAAATTCACCTGCTCTGTCAGTATATTCGTGATGGATGTTCCGACCACGGTCGTATTTTTGCTCATGTTTTCAAAGAAAGTATCGAGCAAGATAGATTGTTCACGCACAGAGTTGAGCAGATCTGCCTGAGCCCGCACCCGGATATTCTCTTCCAACCGTGATGTCAATTGAGTACTGCTATCCTGAATACGCAAGTAAAGATAAAGACCCATAATAAAGACCACAAGAAAGGTGATCGCCATATTGGCAACAGTTAATTTGCCGCGTAAATTTAAGCGACCACGCGTGGCGTCTTCGGAGGATGAATGGGGTAAAGGAGAGGAGTTTTCCTTCATGCCGCTTCCTTAACTTTCATTGCCATTTGAGTTTTCTTTCCTGAGTTTGATAACAACCTCAGAACCGGGAATGGTATGACCCAGTTCCTCGACGGCAGTTAGCAGCACATTCTCGAGATTGATCGATGAGCCAATTCGACCTGTAATTTCACTGATCGTTTGTTCCTTGATCACCTGTCTCTGTGATTCCTGGATCAGACGCGCATTTTCAAGCGCAAGAGAAAGGCGTTCAGATATCGCTTCTGTTAAATTAATTTCATTGGTTGTCCATTGGCGATCTTGGGAGGGGGCTTTAATGTGAATTACGCCAATGATCTGTTCGCGTAATTTAATGGGAACCACCAGGATAGGTTCTTGTGTTTTTCCATCTGCATGCAAAATGAGCACTTCGCCACGATTCGTGGCTTGGTTGAGTTCTTCAAAATTCATGGGTTGAGTTAACTTTTTGCCGCTACTCATGCCATGATAATATCCAACAATTCCCTCCTCTTGGCCAAAATTTTTCCAGCCTTCGCGAATGTTCTGCTGGTAGATGGCTCGTGTTTCATTTAGCGCCTGCTGGGTTTGTTCGAGTAGCCTGGTGTTTTCGATGGCAATCGCGACCTGATCGGCCAAAATACTAAGTGTACCGGCATCTTCATCTGTGAATGCGCCTGACTGGTTGCTTTGAACATCCAAAACGCCTATGATTTTTTCACGAATCTTAAGCGGCAGGGCCATTTCAGAACGGGTGGTGGGGAGATCGGGATTGTTGAAGAAGACCGCATCTTGCCCTACATCCAGTGCGATGCGAGGCAGACCTGTTTGGGCTACATAACCCACAATTCCGCTTTCGCCCACTCTTAATTTATGCCCTCGTTGCAGCATTGCTTGTCCGCCAATGCTGTTTGCGGCTTGAAGGTGGGCAAACTGTCTTGCATCGTCGATCAGGAAGATGCCAATATGGTAAAAACCAAATCGGTCACTGACGAGGCGTGTAATATAAGGCAGCAGAACATGCAATTCCTGTTCATAATTGATGAGTTTTGAAATCTCACCGATCGTGAGAAGTTGGTTTGCCCGTACTTCTGTTTGACGACGCGAAAATTCAAGGTCAACAGTACGCTCAGCAATGCGTCGCTCCAGATTTCCCAACATGTCGCGGAGTTGCTCTGTCATTCGATTGAAGGTCTCTCCAAGCGATCCAACTTCATCAAGAGAGTCGGTTGGTGCTGTGACCAGCAAATTCCCGCTTGAGATCTCCTCGGCAGCCTGAGTTAATTGCCGTAAAGGAGTAGTAATGGAGCGGGTGAAGTAAAACGTAATAAGGCCGAGGATAATGGCCATGACAAAACCAAATGCAGTCAAAGTGATTTGAATTTGACGAGTCTGTTGCTGTATTTCCTCACGTGGATATACCACTCCTAATGACCAGCCTGTGTCCATCCCTATCGGCCCATATGCAATGAACTGAGGATTGCCATAAATGTCCATCGCTTCCAAAAATCCGGTTTGACCGTTGGTCATGTCCACGGTCATATCCTGCCAGCCTACAGCAACACTGGAATTCGAAATCGCGAACATAGAATCGATCATGGGCGTATAGGTTCTTCTGGTATCACCAATGCCAAGAATGGTGCCATTTTGATCCAAAAGGAAGGCATAGCCAGTTGTTGCACCAAAGTTTAGATCGACAAATTTCTCCTGGATTTTTGTGAAGTCGACATCTACGGCTGCGACTCCCTTGAAGCGCCCATTATCGTCATAGATTGGAACACTCCAGGTAACGATCCATATATTTCCCCGTTCCGCTCTACGATATGGTGGAGTGAGTGTAGGAGATAAGGCGCGTTTGGGCAGAAAATACCATTCCTGGTTAAAGTAATCATAGTCTCCCAATTGAGAGAAGGCAAACGAACCGCCGGGTGTTCGGTTGAAATAGGGTGCCCAGTAGAATAAGTTGGGCCTGAATTGATTGGGCTCATACCCTACAGTAACGCCATAAATCTGGTCGTTTTGGGCCAGCAGATCTGTAAGTAACTTTTGTAGCTCAGCATCATTGTATCGACCGGATTGCACAGCAGATGCCAGATTGACTGTTATTGTCCGCGTTTCAAGAAGCTTGTTTTGGATCAGCGCAATTGTTTCGAGATTGTTCCTGCGCAGGTCCTGTTCGAGATTATCCACCAGTGTCCCCTGGCTGACCTGAATAGTGATGATCGAAAATAAAATGAATGCAAAAAACAGCAAGCCGATTACGAACAAAGTCAGCTTAACACCAAGGCTGGTTCTTGGTGCTGTTTCATTCGCGTTAAGATCGTCTTGAAGCGGTTGAGTTATCTGTTCCATAATAATAAAAATCTCTTTTATGAGTGCATTTTCAAAGCAGCAGGCTCAATTTGTACCAAAACATCCGAACCACCCAATGCCCGACTTAACTCTTGAGCGGCTGTCTTTAAGATGGTCTCAAAACGAGTGGAAGAGCTTATTTGACTGGTGATCGTGGCTGTTACCCTTTCAATATCTGCGCGATGCTGGGTGGCTTGCAACAAGGTAGCGGTTTCAATGGCGAGGGAGAGGCGTTCGGCAACAGCTTCTGCAATGTCTGCATCATCGTCTGTTAGTTTGTAGTCATTCCGGGTACTTAAGTGCATAACACCCACTACCTGCCCACGTAGGCGGATGGGGACCGCAAGTTTTTGGGCATGGTCGCCCAAAGTGATGATTCGCTCGCCTTTTTGGATGGCTTCCTGAATATGTTCACCCTGAATTGGTTTTTCCAGTGGTTTTAGGTTTGAGTCTACATATGAAAACCCAAGGGCCAATGATTTGGGTCTGAGCACTTGCCAGGCTTCACCAGTAGTCTGACGGACTGCATTTTGGGCTTCGATAAGGGTCTTTTTCGCCTCTTCAATGGTACGGGCATTGTTGATGGCAACGGCTACTTGATCTGCAAGGGCGGTTAAGACTTCCACATCGTCTTTTGTAAATGCATTTGCATCGGTACTTTGGACATCCAATGCACCGATGATCTGCCCCGTGTATCGAAGCGGAAGAGCGATCTCTGAACGAGTTTCAAATAAATCGGGATTGTCAAAATAAATTGCATCTGTTCCAACATCCAATGCAATACGCGGCTGGCCGGAGGCGACAACAAAGCCCACAATGCCTGCCTGCCCAATTCGTAGTTTGTGATTGCGTGCAAGCATTCTCCGACCGCCTTCACTGTTGGAAGCACGCAAAACAGCAAACTCCCTTTGATCATCGATAAGGAAAATTCCGCAATGGTACACCTGGAATTCTTCGCTGATTACGCGGGTAATTTCCGGCAGCAGGGTTTCGAGGGCTTGAATCGAGGAAACAACATTCATTACCTGCGTAACTGCACGAAATTGACGCGCCCTTCGTTCATTAATCAGGTTTGCCTGTGCAATTTCATCTGTACGCTGTTTTACACGTTCTTCCAGACTTGCCCGGAGTTCATTTAGCTCTATGTTTTCCTGGCGTTGAATGGCTTCGCTTTGACGAGCCTTCTCTGTGCTTTCATTGAGGCGCGAAATCAACAACTGGGTGATCCCTGCACTTACTATCAAAAGTACTGGCGCGATGATTGCATCATCAATTCCAACAGGGTGGATGATCCTTGGATTCTTAATATCAGCTACCGCAATCCAAACAATAGCTGCAATAGTTAGGGGAAGAGTAAGGAAGCGGGATTGTTGACCCAGAAGGATGGCCGACACCGTTAAAATGATCGGAAGAGCAATGATTGAGATGTCCCTCAGCCCATTTGTAGTCATTGCAATGACTGAAATAGAAATGACGAGTGCAACCGGTACGATCACTTTGGCCATACCGACCCGTCCGCGGCGAAGGACTACGAGTGAGATGAATTCCAAAAGAAGGGAGATTGACAATATCAGAAATGCTATTAGGTTCTTTGAACCCTCTCCGGCAATTCCCGTGACTAAAGGTAAGATCAATGCGTTCGCGGCAATCACAAACAACAGGATATTTCTCGTCAATTGAATATACGAGGGATTGTTGTCTTCTTCGCTTCTAAAAAAATTAGCTATCTTCGAAAACATGCTCATCTCCTAAGCAATTATTCCTGCTCGGATTTTCCAGATGTGAATTGAATAACGACCTCGGTATTTGGCAAGGTGCTGCCCAATTCCTTAATAGTGGTCTGGACGATATTGTCCAAATTGATCAGGTTACTGATCCTTGATGAGATCTGTCCAATGGCGCGTTCCTTCGTGGCACGTTTTTGAGCTTCCTGTAAGAGGCGGGCGTTATCGATAGCCAGGGCGGTACGATCTGCGGTGGCTTGAGCCATTGCTATTTCGTTTTCGTCCCAAGTGCGACTGGGATCCGGAGTATTTAGTTTCAGTGTGCCAACCTTGATACCGCGTAGGATTAATGGAAATTCCATGCTTTTGGGCTGGTTTTTGATTGACGAAGAAATTCGTTTTGCTTCTACACCATCAAAGTAATACCCTGAAACAGACTGGGAATTGATAAATTGTTTCCATTGTCTCTCACTTAACTGTGCTGCTGCGCGTTCAGCTTGTTCCAAAGCTTCACGGCTTTGCTGGAAGGAGCGGGCGTTTTGAATGGCAATACTTACCTGGTCTGCCAGGGCCGATAGAATGTTGACATCTTCCTGTGAGAATGCATTTCGGACTTCGCTTTGCACATCCAATGCGCCGATGATTTCATTTCCGCTACGCAAGGGCAGGGCAATCTCTGAATGTGTTTCCAAAAGGTCAGGGTTGTTAAAATAGACTGCATCCTGTCCAACATCCATGGCGAGGCGGGGCTGACCTGTGTGGGTCACAAACCCTACGATGCCTGTCTCAC
>DAOQPR010000091.1:0-9357 GCA_035333265.1 Anaerolineales bacterium | reverse complement strand
ATTGATGTCTGTAACTTCCTGCTGGTCCAACATGCGGAAGGCAAGCAGCTTTTGCGCACGCTCGAAAGCCACATTGCTGGCTACCTCGGAGGAGGTCGCTTCAGATGTGATGGCGATCTGGCTGATCATGTACGTTGTGGGGAATCCGCTTGAGTTGATATCCAGGGTATGCAGAATTTCATTTCCGCTAACTTCAGATTGAAGCCAGTTTTTTGGCGCCTGTGCGGTGATCCCTTCAACGCTAAAGGGAATGGATGCATTTTCGATCCCCGATTTATAGAACCAGCCTGCAACGAGCGCTATGACGGTTACAAGAATAACGGTGATCTCTGCGAAGCGATCACCCAGCGAAGCTTGTTTGTTTACCATGAGATTGCTCCTATTTCCCTGCCTGTAACGACTTGATACTGCCCCGTACAAGTGCAAGAATGACACCTGTAGTAACAAGGGCAACTACAGCCGCAAGCACGAGGCCCATCCAGGTGTTGGTGGTGGCGCCGCTCAAGGTGATGGTGGGGCGAGTGACAAGCCCTTGCAGCCAATTGAAGATCCCGTTGAATATTGCTGCAAGGGTAATACCGAGAGGCATCCACCATATTGGTTCAGATTCAAACTTGGCACGGCCAAGGAAGTATCCGGTAATGCCGGAAAAGGCCGCCTGGGCAAGCGCGACAACTGCCATGCGGATAATGCCTGCACCCAGGTCCACGCCGCCATTCGAGACGACGAAATTGATATTTAATACAGTGGCATAACCCAACCCTGCAGCTGTTGCGTAGACTACCCCATCTGTGGGCTCGTCGAACTCTCCTGAATTGTAGATGCTATAGCGAACGGCGGCGTATTTTAGATATTCCTGGGTAAAACCCACCACAAGGATGCCGCCAAGGATGGTGGTCAGAGTGTCGGTACGGAGCCAGTGAGAGACGCGAAAAAGATGATCAACAACAGGAATGCCAATGGCTGATGCCAGAATGGCCCCAAGGGCAAAAACGCCCAGAACAAATCCCTTCGGTTCGGGTTCAGCCCGATCTTGCAGATAGAAAAAAGTGAGCCAAATGGCTGCGGGAACAAGAGCCAGTACAACCCCGGTCAGGATCAAGGAAGTGGGGGTGAATTCTGGCTTTAGCGCACTGTCTAGAAAATAGACAATGCCAACGAAAACACACAGGCTAATGATGAGCAGGATCTCATCGCGCCATACATGTTTCCGCTCATGTATTGCTTTTGCATCATTCATGGGTTCTCTCCTCTTTTATTGGTTATTTAGGGTTCATCATAGTGAAAATAGTATGAGAAGTCAATAGGAGCAAAGTATAAGAATGGCGTCAAATACCTCCGGGGTAAGTCCGCTCAAGATTGGCTGGCAGGCCAAAGTCGGAGGGGAGAAGCGAGAACATATGGGCGTTAAGGATGAGTTTTCCAACGGTCATACGGTTGAGCAGGATCCCTTCATAGTGAGCTCCAGCTTTTTTGGCAACTCGGATGCTGTTTTCATTTCCTTCGGCGATCACGATTTCCACCCGGATCAGTTTTACCCTTTCAAAGGCAAATCTGGCTGCCAATCGGGCGGCCCGTGCAGCAATGCCCCGACCGTTTTGAGACGTACGTACCCAATAGCCCAGATTACAAAATTTGTAAATGGGATGGATATGACTCAATCCACATCCGCCGTAATACTGACCTGTGGTTGTGTCGGTGATGGCAAAGGAGTAGAGCGACCCATGCGTCCATTCTGCACGCGAAACAGCAATGAAGTTGCGGGCAACATCATTAGTATAGCGAGGACTTGCCCAGGACATCCAGGGGCTGAGTTCAGGCAGAGACTCTTGAACCGCAAAGTGAAGTTCGTTTTCATCTCCAAACTCATAGGGGCGAAGTGTGACGAATCCGTCTGTTAACTTTACAAAGGGAAACATGGTGATGATTTAATGCTGATATGCAGTTTTTCTTTTGGTAGGGTATCAGTGCTCAAGCAACATGATGACGTAAAGGGGTATTAAGCCAAAATGGAGACGCAACATCACTGGATCGTGGTGAGGGTCTCCATTATCAACCTTTTCCAAAGGCGTTCAGGAAATATAATCTCTTAAGTTATGTTCCACTGCGTAGGCGGCAGCTTCAGCGCGATTGTTGACGTTTAGCTTCGAGAGGATGCTTGAAACATAATTTCGGACAGTGCCCTCCCCCAGGAACAGGGATTTGGCGATCTCGCGATTTGTCTTCCCTTCTGAAACGAGCAAAAGCACATGCTTTTCCTGCTGGCTCAAATGCGCAAAGGCTGAAGCCTCCTCCTCCTTTACAGCACGGCGCACTTCCTGAAAGACTCGCTGTGTGACGGCCGGGTCAAGCAGGGCTTCGCCGCGGCCAACCGATTCAAGCGCTTTCACCAGATCTTCACTCCCGATCTGCTTGAGAATGTAGCCTGAAGCACCGGCACGGATGGCCGAAAACAACATTTCATCCTCTGCATAGGAGGTGAGCATAATTACTTTTGTATTGGGAAATTGATTGACGATCTGCTCACAAGCCTCAATACCCGATGTTCCAGGCAGACGAATATCCATTACCACCACATCTGGCTTGAGGATGGCAGTTTGCTCGAGCGCTTCCCGCGCCGACCCTGCCTCTCCCACCACGTCGAATTGAGGATGCCTCTCCAAAAGGGATTTCAAACCCAGCCGAACAACTTCGTGATCATCCACAAGAATAATTCTTTGCTTTTTCATGTGCATTATTTTACCCTAGGAACACGAAAAATCGGGCAAAAATCACGAATTTAGCCCTGTTTTCAGGGTCTTTAGGTGCTCTTCAATATGAGCCAGGCTGCGTTCGGCCCAAAGTTGCAGGGTTAGATCTCCACCCAGTGAAACATGCCTGCTTAAACGTGACCAATCTTCCTGCGATAGGGCTTTCAACAAATCACACACTTCATTTACGTTCGTTGAAAATTCGCTCAAAATACCCTGAAACGACTCTTCCGGTTTGTAATTATCAGCCATCCAGGTATCGGCATCAAAATTTGCAAAGGTCGGGTTTTCCTCGCTTGCCGTTTGCCGAATGCGTAACCCATACACATGGTTTTGAACATCCCGTGTATGCGACGCGATCTGATGCACAGTCCAATCACCTGCCACCTTTATAAAAGGGTCGGCGAAGGCTGTGCCGGTTTCACAAAACTCTCGCGCAGCTTCACTCAATCGTTCAACTAATTTTTCACGATACTCCATTAACTCTTTCATGCTTCCTCCAGGCGTTGTATGGCTTCTTCATAGGATCGAATTGCATAAACACGTATATTTTGCGGCATTAATTCATAATCTGCCTGATATGACAACTCCACCAAACCAGCCTTACTTGCGAAATATGCCCCCGCCTCTTTTTCCGACCTTTCACCTGCTCCCGGACCCAGGCATAAGATCACACCGCCGCCTTTCTCCCTCATCACCCGCCCCGTCGATTGGATCATCAAAAACGCGCCGGTTAGATTTACATCCAATACGCGGTGCCAATCCCATTCATCCATGTTTAACAGCGGCGTATGTGGTTCCACCGCCGCATGGTTGATCAAAACATCGATCCGGCCAAAATCATCTTCCACACTTTTTACAAGCATTTGAGCTCCGACCTTCTTGGCAACATCTTCAATATACGCTTTTGCCCTTCCGCCACGTGATTGGATCTCCGCCGTAACCTCCTCCACATTGATCGGTGAGATATCGTTCAAGGCCAGAACCGCACCGCGCATTGCCAGTTCCACGGCCAGTTTGCGGCCCGTTCCCCGTCCCGCGCCAGTGATGAGAATGACTTTGTCTTTGAAATCCATATTTTCTCTTTTCTATCTACAAACCGGGATCGTATCCGGGTTGCTGTTTGCATTCAGCGGCATCCCAAAATAAGGCGTTGGGTCATAGGTATTATTGATATCCAATTCGTTCAAAAAATTACCGTTCCCATCATCCTTCACGATGGAAATATGCAAATGCACCCCAACCGGGTTGCCAGGCTCGCCAGAGAAATTTCCCTGATATCCCAGGAACGTCCCAGTTTCTACATATTCTTCTGTCGTACCCTGTGGAAATTCCGGCGAAACGAACGAATTCCCGTTGGCATCGGCCATATGAGTGTAATACACCCAGATCTGCCGCGCAGGGTCAAGCGGGTCATTGGGCACACGGATAATGACAGTCGACTTCCAATCAGCCTTGCGTGTAAGGTAGCCAGAGTAGGCAGCCACAATGGGTGTTACCCCAACATCCGTCCCGGCGAAAATATCCAGGCCAGAGTGACGGTGACCGGGGCGGAAGGAGTCGTCCCAAATGTAGCCGATCAGGCCATTGGTGGGAAAACTGAAAGGGGAATCTCCACAGCGCGCTCCAGTAGACATCATCAATTCCGGGCGCGAGGCGGGGTTGCTAAACCAGCTCAATACTTGGGTCGTGCGTTCGGCAGCTTTCCCTCGGCCATAGGTGAAATACAGAAAAATCCCAGCCGTTGCAATTGCTACTGGGATGACAAGAAGCATAAAATATTTTTTCGACATTCAAAAGATTATACCCACGAACAAGTTCTTACAAAAAACATATTCATCGTTATTCATTTTCTTATACTCGAACCTTAATATAGGCACATTGATATCGGTAAACAAAAGGAGAAATAAAACATGACCCTCTATATTCAACCCTATCCATTTCGTCGCATGGTTCGCCGCGCCGTTCAAGCCCCACAGACTCGCACCCTTGGGGTCAATGTCCGTGAGGAAGATGAAACCTATGTGCTCACCGCCCTCGTCCCCGGCCTGAAAGCCGAAGATCTCAACATTCAGGTTTTGGAAAATGTTGTCAGCATCGAAGGTGAATACAAGGCGGACGACGCCAGTTTCCTTCTAAATGAACTGCCTCAAGGCGCCTTCCACCGTACTCTGCGTATGCCAGTTGACGTGGATCCTGAAAATGTACAAGCCAGGATCGCCGACGGGGTATTGACCCTTACCCTGCCCAAGGCAGAATCCGCCCGCCCGAAGAAAATTCAAGTCACTGTTCACTAAAATAATGCTCAAAGCCGCCAGAGATGGCGGCTTTTTTTTACTGGTATAGGTCACAAATCGCGCTTTCACCTTCTTAAAAAAGCACAATTTGTGACCGCGCTGGGTATAATTCCGAGACTCTACGTTTCGGAGAAACTAAGTGCGTGTAAAAAAACTTTTGTTCGTATTGCTTTCGATCGCGATTTTGACTGCCTGTGGAGGAGATGAACCCACCGAAATCCCCGCCCCCACGGTCGTTCCGTCTCACACCCCGCCGCCACCTGCCACGGCTATCCCAACCTTGTCCACCCCGCTGGCGCTTCTCATCCTGCCCACAGATATGGACCAGGCCACATCTGATTTGTATCAAAAAACTGTGTACGACCTAGCCATTGCGTCTGGCTTTCGCTTTCAAGTCCGCAATGGGTTGACCCCACAAGACCTTGCAGACCCTACACTCAAAGTCGTCATTGCACTTCCGCCTGACCCAGGTTTTGCCTCTCTTGCCCCCACAGCACCCAACGTACAATTTCTGGCTGTCAACATCCCCGACCTAACCGCAGGCGGCAATATCAGCGTCCTGGCACCCAATACGCAAGTGGAACTACCTGCCTTTCTTGCCGGTTACACCTCCGCCATGCTGGTCGAGGAATATCACATTGGTATGTTGATTCCTCAGGGCGATGTGGATGCTCAACGTGCATTTGTCGCCTTTTCCAATGGCATTAAATATTACTGCGGTCTGTGCCAGACCATTTACTTCTCCCCGATCGGCTATCCTACCTACCTGGAAATTCCCCAAGGTGAAGACCCGAATAAATTCGGCGGCTATGCCAATGTGCTCATCAATGACCGCGATGTGGATGCACTCTATATCTATCCTTCGCTCGCCAGTGATGACTTCCTCTCCTATGTGGGGACACAAGGCGTATACCTTATTGGAACCTCCAGCCCTGAACCGCGCCCCGGAGGCTGGGTCATGACCATTACACCTGATACCATCAAAGCCATCCAAACCGCATGGCCGGGACTGATCGCCGGGCAGGGCGGGCAGAATGTCCAATCGCCCCTTGGCATTGCCGATGTCGATACCGCCATCCTTACCGAAGGCAAGTTCCGTCTCGTTCAACAAGTGCTCGATGACCTGATTGCCGGGCGAATTCTTCCTTCCAACCCCTGAGAAAAACAGCGGCACAAGATAACATCTTGCGCCGCTGTTTTTTAAACAGAGAGTGGGAATGGTTTATATTCTATCCGGTCCAGTTCCCATGCATTTCCATGCTCTGCCTGTTCGGCCCGACCCATTCATGCCGCGCAAGCCACGCCAGTGACTTGATTAACAATGCCATCGGACTGAGCGATGCCGGAATAACCTCATCTACCCCAGCCCGATAATATTCCGAAAGATTGATGCGGTTATGATTGGAATTCAGTAAAAGCAAAGTGCCCTGAGTTGTGGCTCATAATTGCCTGCAAAGATCCAAACTATAAGCGGCTGGCTGATCAATATCCAGTACGATCAGAGCAGGGGAGAACAGGCGCGAAGTTTGCACCCCGTTTTCCGGGAGAGACTCACGGATCACCCTGTATTTTCTTTGCTCAAACAATGTCTTCCATAAATGTACCGTCTCATCATCCTTCGAGATGAGAAGCACGTTTAATGTTTCTCTGGCGCAGGCGGTGGGAGATTGTAGGGCCATAGCATCCTTCCTTCTATCTATGTGAAAATACTTCTATAAAATAAGTGGCTAAAGAATAGCAAAACGGGGCTTTGTTGAAAACTTTCCTTTGCTCATTCGCTCATTGTTGAAACATCCAAATGTCCTACTTGACTCCCTCTTGATTCACATGATAAACTGAATCACCTTGAAAAAGGAATTCTTCGAAAGGAGCGCACTACTATAATGTTTATGAGCAAGTTCATCATCCTCGCAGCAACCAGCCCTGTTGGTTCCGCCGATAGCCGTAGTGCGTCTGTTCGTCGTTAGACCTGCCAAAGTTCAGTCAACGACCACGGCGCACCCAAGCCCGTGGTCGTTTTTCTTTAACCGTTAAAGCGGTCACGGGAGCATCTTCTTGTGACCGCTTTTTTATTGTGCCCCGACCTGGCATTACCACCAGACGGGGAGGAGAAAACAAATCATGTTTGGCATCCAGACAACCCTTTTAGAAGCCGAGGATATCCTCCTTGGCCCCATCGACCATGAGACCCATGCCGACATTGAGTCCCGCTGGACCTATGACGCCGACTTCATGCGTTCGATGGAACTCACCCTCACCCAGCCGCAATCTCCTGCCAGCGTGCGGCTTCAATATACCGCCATTGAAGAGCAAATGAATGTACAGAAAGATCTTTACTATTTCACCATTCGCACCCGCGAAGAAGACCGTTTTATAGGCAAAGCTATGCTCGAATGGATCGACTGGACGAATGGCAATGGCTACCTTCGCCTTGGCATAGCTGAGCCGGGGTATCGTGGCAGAGGCTATGGCTCACAAACCTTAAACCTATTATTGTCCTTTGCTTTTGAAGAACTTGGAATGTACCGTGTCACCGCCGTTGTTCCAGCCTACAACAGAGAAGCGATCCACCTCTTCCGGAAATTTGGTTTTATGGAGGAAGTGCGCCGGCGCAAGGCCCTGTACCGTGATGACCAGTTTTGGGACATCATCAGCTTCGGCCTGCTGCATGCCGAATGGCGCGAGCAGGTTTGTCGTTAGGGAAGAGGCGTGGAAAGATTCCTGCGCCGAACCCCTGACGATTCATCCGAAAGGATTTCAAAATGACGACAACATTCAACGATATAAAACCGCCTCTTGACTCAAGCCTCAGCCTGCGCAGTACCGCCTGGGCAGACGTGGACGCTGTGGCAAAGCTCATTTACGATGTTTGCGAAGCCGATGGCGATGTGACCGTTGCCACCACAGCCGAAGAACTGGAACATGAATGGAAGAACAATAAGGGATTTAACCCTGAAAAGGATTCCTTCGTGGTTGCCGCTGAAGCTGGAAAAGTTGTTGGGTATGTTGAGGTCTATAACGTTAAAGATCATGCAATCTTAAACATCGATGGTTACTTTCATCCGCATTTCAAATCGGTTGGGCGTAGTTTGATGGAACGGGCGCTTGAACATGCTCATATGCATATTCCGCTTGCCATGCCTGATGTACGCGTCTTAGTCCGCAGCACCATTGACGGTAAGGATGATAATGGCAAAAACATTCACACCGACCTTGGGTTTTCCATCGTTCGCTATAACTGGCGTATGGAGATCAATCTGAAGGAAGCCCCGGTTCAGACCCCTTTCCCTGCAGGGATTGAATTACGTCCGTTCGATAAAGAGGCGCACGCCCGTTTGGTATGGGAAGCGCAAAACGACGCATTCAGCGAACACTGGGGTATGGTTCCCCACCCGTTTGAAGAATGGGCCGGACGGCGTTTTGAACTTTCAGATTTTGATCCTACTCTTTGGCTTGTTGCCTGGGATGGGGAAAAGATCGCAGGCTTCTCTCAAAACCGTTATCGTGCAGGAATTGGCTGGGTTGGAACTCTAGGCGTGCTTAAACCCTGGCGCAAGCATGGGTTGGGGCTGGCCCTACTCCAACACTCGTTTCGGAATTTTTACGAACGCGGTACAGATACCGTTGGTCTGGGAGTCGATGCCTCCAATACCACCGGCGCAACTCGCCTATATGAACGTGCAGGCATGCACATTGCCAGCGAATTTGTTACCTTTGAAAAAGAGCTTCGTCCCGGAAGAAGCCTGGAAGAATAAGAGGAAACCATGAAAGAGAAACTAGCAACCGAAATCGTAGTACCAGAGGGGTTCACTGTTCGTGGTGCAACCCTGGCAGATGCCAACGTTGCGGTTGAAATGTTCAACATCTGGATGCAGCGTATGGTGGGGCAGGATGACCTTTCCAACCCGAACATCTTGCGTGAAGATTGGGAGTCTCCAAAGTTTGACCCGGAGCGCGATATCCGCCTTGTATTTTCGCCTGCTGGGCAACTGGTTGGATATATTGAGGTATGGACGAACTCAACCCCGCCAGTTCACCCGTGGATCTGGGGACGTGTCCACCCGGATTTTGGCGGATTGGGAATTGGCACTTCTTTGATGGAATGGGCAGAACAGCATGCTTTACGTGTCCTGCCAGACCTGCCTGCTGACCTTAGGTTTGCTCCTCGCACTGGATCGCTGCGTGTAGCTGAAAGCTCTAAGAAATTGCTGGAAGATCGCGGCTTCAACCGGATTCGCAGTTTTTACGAGATGCGCATTGAGATGAATGAAGCGCCTCCTTCCCCAACCTGGTCAGAAGGTATTACCCTC
>DAOQPR010000090.1:0-9359 GCA_035333265.1 Anaerolineales bacterium | reverse complement strand
GAATTGCCGTTTTGATTTCGGATGATCTTTTCGATGCTGGTCGATAAATCCTGCCAGTCCCGAAAATAGGATACATCTCCACTTTGTGTATCCTGCAGGCGGGCACGCCATTCAAAAACAGCTTCTTCCTGCTTTACGACCCAAACACGCAATGTGAACAGGCGTGCTTTTGAGAAACTTTCCTGAGTTTCGATTACCATCGGCTCGATATGCCTCCTGGATAGAGAATGAATAGTACCAGTGTACAGAAACAGCGTTTCAAAACCGTTTCGTGAGCTGAAAATCAAAAACGGCATCCAAGTGGATGCCGTTTTTGATAAAAAATAAGACGTCTTAACTTCTTTAACGCAGATCCAGGGCTTTTACCAACAATACCGCCATTTGGTCCCTTGAAATGGGCTGGTCGGGACAGTAGATTCTGTTTCCGCATCCGGAAGTGATCCCTTCACGATAAAACTGTTCGATCCATGCGGCGGCCCAGTGACCGGCGGGGACATCGGTGAAGGAAGCGGGGGCAACTGTCGGGTGGAAGGAGGCGCCGTGTTTTACTTTGAGGAGGAATACGGCCATTTGAGCACGGGTCACGGGTTGATTGGGGCAGAAGTTGTTACTTCCGCATCCAATGGTGATACGGTCTTCCTCGAGTGCGCGGATCCAAGGTTCTGCAAAACTTCCGCTGATGTCACTGAATTTGAACCATGCCAGTGATGGTTGATAGGATGCTCCGTGAAGAACTTTTTCCAAGACGATGGCGATTTGTGCCCGTGAGATAGTTGCCGATGGACAATACCGTGGGCCTGTATCACACCCGATGACCAAACCCATGGCATGAATGATTTCGATCTGTCTCCAGGCCCAGTGGTCGATTGGAACATCCAGAAAAGATTGTGAAAATGTTTTTGTTGGGGTGGCTGTAGCCGTGGCGGTGGGTGATCCGGTTGGAGTTCGTGTGGCGGTTGATGTTCGTGTGCTGGTGGGTGTAGGTGTTCGGGTTTGTGTTCTGGTTGGGGTGGGCGTGCGAGTGGGAGTAGGCGTTTGCGATGGCGTTTGAGTAGATGTAGGCGTGGATGTGGGGGTACTTGTATGAGTAGGGGTTGGTGTATTGGTGGGCGGCGGCGCAGCCTCATCATTGAGGATGCTTCCCAGCCCTTGTGAGTCGTTAATTGCTGCGCCAGATACGTTGGTGATGTTTACAAGGAAGGCTTCATCGGCCTCGGGATTTGTATCGCCATACACAGGAACGGAAAATGTGTATGTATCGTTCCCAACCGGGATGACAACCCCAATGACCGAATTAGCTGCATAGTCTGAGTCTGCGGTGGTAGCAGTTTGATCGGCTGTGCTAATATCGAAGGTCACACCGCTTGGGGGAGCCGGGTGGGAGAGGCTGACGGTGAATATGGCATTGACCTGTCCGCTATCTCCTTCAGACAATGAAACATCGTTGATCGAAAGAGTGGGCTGGATGAACGGTGTAAGTGAAAAGTCGTCAATGCTCAAACCGTCATCGGCCCCTGTGGCGTTATAGTCCTGCCAGCGGATCCAAAATGTGGAGCCGTTGGGGATGCTTAAGTCCGTGATGGTGAAATTGATCGTCGTACGATTTGGAGCAGTGTTCCCATCCAGTGCTCCAGTAGTTGGCCCCTGAACCGGTGCGATGAAATCCAGCCCATCGACATCCACCCATGTTCCGGTAATCAGCGAAGTGGCATCCAGGCTATATTGAAAATCCAACTGGTCGGTGCGGTTCAATACAGCAAGCCGCCACTGTTCGCCAGTATAGGAAACTTGCAGAGAGCCAATGGTTGAGCCGGTGTTGTTGGCAAAGGTCGCCCCAAATACAGGAACCAGAGTTCCGGTTTGCAGACTGCCCAAGGCGCGTTCGGTTGAACCTGTAGTCCCAAAGCTATAGGTGTTGCCGGTGGTTGAAGAACCTGTGCCTGCGGCATAAGTATCTGCAAGTCCATTTTCCAAAAAATCCCACCCTGTTGGAACCGTGCTGGACGTGCCCGTATTTGCAAGCGCATCGAAATTTTCCGTGTAGGGTGTGAAGCCTGTCAGGCTGACCGTCCCTGCGGCGCGTGCAGAAAGAACCTGCTGCGCCAGAATGACAATGACAAGCACAGAGATGACTCGAATCGCGATTTTCTGCATAGCAACTCCCTTTGTTGCGCCATAACGATTCAACTTAAAAAACTTGGTTATCCCTGGGGTGGCGATTCCCCCATGACCAAAGATAACAATATTTTAATACAATTCGCACCAAAAAGGGAAGGAAAATCTTAAAACCCGCAAATATCTTTTAGAGCATTGACAAGGCACGATGGTGTGGAAAATTCTCCGAGAACGATCTTCGTAAATCTTCATTATGAATATTTGCCATCACAGCTTGGAACAACTCTCTGGCTTTTTTCAACACCTCGACTGATTCGGCCTCCCGCCCCAACGCCTCAAGCAGACCTTTGAACTGCCACAACCACCTGAGAACGCCACCCTCCTCAAAGGTTTCCACACGGAACTTTGCCATCACATCATCTGCCAATTCATTGGCACGAGCCGTTTCGCCGAGCTTAAGATGAACATGACCAAGCATGGTCTTGTCGTACAGAATGCCCAGGTTATCATTATTTTCCAGATTGGTGGCAAGCGCCTTTTCAAAAAAGGGACGAGCATCTTCCCAGCGATTTTGCATTGCGAAAAGAGTTCCCAATTCCTGGTTGTGCATGGCTGCAAAGATCTCTGTTTGATGTTCCTTTGCGATCTCAAGCCCTTCCCTGTAAAGATTTTCCGCTTCTGAATAATTACCTTCCGCCATCGCCACCAAACCAAGGCTGCCTGTTTGTAATCCATATCCGTCCTGCTCGCCGATGGCGGCATACTCATCCCGTGCATGATCCAATAACTTGCGCGCCAACTCGAATTGACCCAGTTCATAAGCAGCCAGCCCTTGGGCCGATTCTGTGATCGCTGCTCCACGCCGATAATTGACAGCTCGATTTTTAACCAGTGCTTCATCCCCCATGTGTAGTGCATCTTCATAGGCTCCATATGCGTGTAAAAAAGAGATCAAGTTGCACAAAGAACGTGCTTCACCCAGGCGGTCGCCCAGCATATGCCGGATTTTTGCAGAGTCTTCTATGTATTTTTTTGCCAAAGCCATTGACCCGCCAATGGACGGCATCAAGAAGCCCAGATCAAGCAGGGCATTGGCTTCAAGGGCATGGTTTTTTGTCTGACGAGCCAATTCAAGGGCTTGCTCATAACGGCTACGACATTCCTGGGTTTTACCGGCGCGCAGATCCACATCTGCCATCAGTGAGAGAAGCTGGATCTCATGGGTTTTATCTTCCAGTGGTTTAACGGCTTCCAATGCCATCTCACACCACATTTGTGCATCTTCAAGCTGGCCCTTGGATACGGCAATGTTCGCAGCGGCAGTCAGGGCTTGCGAGCGGAGAAAGGGATTCTCCATGTTGGCAGTGAGTTGCAGGGCTTTTTCTGCGGCTTGTGCGGCTTGCTCCTGTTCGCCAGTGATATCGCAAACATGAGCCAGTTGTACCAACATTTCCACGCGTTGCTGAATTGACTTTTCATCCAACAGACTTAGCGCATGAGTGAATCCCTTTTGTGCAGCAGGGTAGGATGCCTGACTGGCCTCCCGTTTTGCAGCAAGAAAATAAACTTCAGCGGCTTCATGGATGGCACCGCTTTTTTCAAGATGTTGAGCGCACCCCCAAATATCATCAGGTTCTAGGATCTTCAGCGCATAGGCAACACGTTTATGTAAGGATTGTCTGCGGGCCGGGCTAAGCGAGTTATAAATGAATTCGCGTAATTTGGCGTGACTGAAATCATATCGTCCATGTTCGCCTTCACGCAGGATATGCCGTTGCCAAAGTTCGTCCAATGCGGTAAGCAGACTGGCTTCGTTCAAGTCTGCTGATTTTGCGAGCAGGCTTGCGGAAAAATCACGTTCAACCACTGCTGCAGTCTCGGCTGTGTGGAGCGATAAAGGCGTCAGCGTAGATAAACGTTCTTTGAAGGTAACCAACAGCCGGTCTGGCAGGGAGGCGTGTGAAGTGCCATTCAACGGTAGGCCGGAGCGGGTCAGTTCAATGATGAATAGAGGCAGACCTTCAGTTTGTTGCTGGAGTGCCGCTGCTTCAGTATGTGGGATCTTATTTTGCAAAATTTGCCTGGCAAGCAGAAAAGTTTCCTCTTCAGAAAATCGTTCCAACATGATTTCAGAGTATTGCTTATCCTGACGCAACGTATCGATCAGATCATGCAGGGGATGGTTATTGGTGAGGTCTTCGCTTCTTGCTGTCGCCACGATCATGAAACGAGCCTGCGAATCAAATCGAAAAAGAAAACGCAGCCATTCGAGCGTTTTACGATCGGCCCATTGAATATCATCCAGAACCAATAGCACAGGCTGTGAACCAAGGATTGCATGGGCAAGCCCTTCATGAAAACGCTGCTGTTGCCAGGCTTCATCGAGTGCTCCGGGAAGAGCAAGATTCTCGTGTTGAAATTCTGGCAGTAACCGTGAGACTTCGGTTTTCCAAATATCCTGCAAATGGCTGGTCGAAAGTGAACGCAGCCAAAGCGTTACGGCCCCATAGGCAAGTTCACCCTCAGCAGGATACGAACGGGCAATCGCTGTCGAAAATCCCTGCCGTTGAACCCAAGTTGCCAGCTCTTCAGCCAGACGGGTTTTTCCAATACCTGATTCGCCGCGTAGAATCACCATGCGAGCCTGATTTTTTTGGATAAACTTCCACGCCTCTCTTAATTGAGCCCACTCCTGCTTCCGTCCAACCAGCTTAACCTCCGCCGATGACCTTTCAGGCTCTTGTTTCGTTGGCATAGATTCGATGGAGTGAATTAATTTTTCATAGGCGGTTTTGATCTCTTCAGATGGCTCCATATCCAATTCGCGGCGCATGACCGTGACATAGGCATGATATGTTTGTAAGGCGCCTGCCCGGTCGTTGTTGAGCGCATGCAACCGCATGGCGAGAATGTATGTTGACTCATTAAGTGGTTCGCTGCGAATGGAGCGGTCAACAACCTCAATGGCTTCTTCGTATTGATGGGCATCTTCAAGCAGGGCTGCCAATTGCTCGAGTGCATTCAGGAATGCCTGGTGTAATTCCTCACGTTGTGTTAGGAGCCAGTCTTCATAATAGCCTGGCAGGAGTTCGCCACGATACAGATTGATCGCCTCCCTTAAATATTCAATTCGAACAGTATCTTCCCGGGTTGCCTTGGCTTTTGCAAGCGCCGACCTGAATTGTGTTACATCCAACTCAAAGGCGATATCTGTCTTCCATCGCAATGTCTGGCCTTCGGTTGTCAGGTATAGGGAGATTTCAGGAAATGCTTTCCGAAGATGATGAAAAAGGTTGCGTAAGTTCGTACGAGATTGTTCTTCGCTTGTTTCAGCCCAGAAGGTGAATGCAAGTTGTTTGCGTGTGATCGGTTTCTCAGCATTCAGAAGCAGGTAAGAAAGAAGCGAAACCAAGCGTTCGGTTCGCAGAGTCGTTATTTCTTTCTCGTGATAACGAAGTCCGAACCCACCCAATAGTGAAATACTTAGATCCGACATGAAATCTTCCTTTGCAGTACTTTGTGTTCTGTCGGGTCAATTATATGAAGAAATGATGAATTATTAAGACTTTAACGGATTTTTGATCTCCACTCTTCAAACCGTTTGGTGCCCAGCTTGGACAGTAAGAGAGTCATTCCGAAGCCGATGAGGACATTGGTGATAAAAAAGAATAAAACTTCTTCTAATGGCAGGATATTGAAAAATAGAATACCCGTTGTTTGTTCTTTCGAGATGGACCAGGTGGTATCGGTGAGAGCGACGATATCCATAAGCGAGAGATACAAGCCGGGCACGAAGATGGTGGTGAACACCAATTTGCGATAATGCCAAAGAATATCAGCGCCATATAGCATTTGAGGGAAGATGGCAGGCAGCGCCCAAAATAGGATAATGGAGAGATAGGTCAGTTCCACTCCGCCAAAGAAGAATAAATAGGTGAAGATGACCCAAAGGACGAACAGAACGCCAAATGAAATGATACGCCCGGTTTTGCTGGGTTTGAATTCATTTGGCGGTTCAGGGATGCGCCGCGCGAGGAACCACCACCATAACCCGGCAAGGATGGTTTCCAACACGAAGAAGGTGTACTCTTCAATGGGTACATATCCAATTACAATGCCGGTCACCAAATTGGGGTTGTAATACCAAACGCCTGTGGCGACCAGATAATTATCCCAGGGGGTGGTGTACGTTACCGCAAGAGCGATATGAACGAGAATCGCAATCCACACCGCCTTGCCATTGTTGAAGCCATTTGTGGAACGGTTGCTTTTATTGTCCCACCATGTAATGGCGAGGAAGATGATGATTGGTATTACGAGAAAACGAAGAAGAAAGCCGAAGTAAGTCATTTTAGTTTGATAGTCACTTAGTCTAATAGTTTGATAGTCATTTGTATAAGTCCCGTTTTACTGACACTGGCTACTGTTTACTTTCCTTCTATTCACTTTCATTATCACACCTGGTCTGGGCTCTAATGTGGCACCCATGTGTGCATGGATTTTATGCCCGGTGAATTCAAATGTGAAATTTTTGAGCAGATGTGCAAGGACGATCCGCGCTTCTGCCTGGCCGAACGCCGCACCGATGCACGCCCGCTGACCGCCGCCGAAGGGAATGTAACTCATGGGTGGGGTTTTGCGTCCATGCGAGAAACGTTCGGGGCAGAATTGCTCGGCGTTTTCCCAGATTTCAGGGTCGCGGTGGGTGAGATAAATGGAGTAAAACATGCGCTCACCGGCTGGGATTTTGCCTTCCGTAAACTCGATCTCTTCCGCCACGCGGCGGTTGCCGATATGAATGGGCGGATACAGCCGGAGCGATTCCTTGATGACATTATCCAATAGTTGGTACTTGCCTTCTACATGGTCAACTTCTTGCAGCACCTTTTTGTGAATTTCTGGGTGCTGCCCAAGCAGAGCGAATGTCCATGCGAACAAAGCTGTGGAAGTATCATGCCCGGCGATGAGCATGGTCAACATCTGGTCACGGATGATGTCGTCGCTCAACCCGACGTCGATCAAATGTTGTAGAAAATCACCATTTCCACTTTCTACTTTCCACTCTTCTTTCCTCTTTCTTCTTTCATCAATGATCGAATACATATAATCATCGATCACCTTCAACGACTTCCCATATCCAAATCGTGGAATCTTCCGCCAAAGAATCCACATGCCCGGCGAGACGTATTGAATAGTCTTCAAAATCGGATTCCAAATCTTCGGAATATCATCCCAGGCGTCTTTGTTGAACAAGGTTTGCATAATGATAAGCAGGGCAATTTTGCGACCCTCGACCAGCATATCCACGGTCTGACCGTCTTGCCAGGTAGACATGACGCGTTCGGTTTGCGCGAGCATCATTTCGGTGTACTTCGATAACTGTGATGGATGAAATGGGGTTTCCATCAAACCACGATAGTGATCGTGTTCTTCGCCATCGGTCACCAATACGCCGCGCCGCAGCAGGTCGGTGACCGGGTCGGTGTTGCGCCAGCGTAATTTATTTCGGTCGGTGATCAGCACTTTGCGAGCGGCATCTGGTCCGAAGACGACATACGGGCGAAAGCCGGGAATAGGAATCTGAAAAAATCGTCCTACATGTTCTGCCATCACCTTGAGTGGCCCTAGTGGCGAATGCTCTTGAAATAGCGATTTCAATGCGGCGCGACCGGTTTCAGGAGAGAGTTGTTGTGCCATAGCTATTTTGCAAGAAAATCTTGTACGGCTTGCATGAACTTATCTGGGCATTCTTCGTGCGGTAAATGTCCACATTGGGGAATGACCGCCAACTCTGCATTGGGAATTTCATTTGCGAGGCGGAGCGATTGTTCTGTCGGAACGATGCGGTCATCATCGCCAGTGATAACGAGAATGGGCAGGTTGAATTCATTCACGCGTTCAGCCAATCCGCTTTCACGGCTGGAGAGAGTCAACTCCCACAAGGCTTTATCCCAATTCTCCACTTGCAGCGGCTTTTGATATCCGTCAAATGTCGCCTGCGGAATCTTGCTGGGGTCGTGCCATGCGGTCTTGATGAATTCCACGCCTTGCGCTTGAATTTGACGCGCGATCAACGGACCCACATGACGCATCTGTGGCGTGCCCAACAGTGGACGAATCCACGCCGGTGCGCCTCCACCCGCGTACACGGCTGGGTCAACCAAAATGAGGCTTTCTATTCGCTCTGGGTATTTCAACGCAGCCAACATGGAAACTGTCCCACCGGCAGAATTTCCAATCAGTGTTGCTTTCTCAACTCCAAGCGCATCCATCAACCCGATGACGAGTTCCACTTGCGCGTCCTGGCTGTATGGACTTTCACCTTCCCATTCCATTGGGCGTTCGGTGAGACCAAAAGCTGGGCGGTCGTAAGCGATCACCGTGCCAAACTCTGCCAGCGGAGCCGTCACTTCGTGCCATGAAAACAAACTGGCGCCAAAGCCATGCAGCAAAATGAAAACAGGTTCGCCGGTTCCATACGTTTTGTAATGCACGTTCACACCATTGACTTCGACGAACTTGCTATCTGCATCTGCCAAACTTTCGGCAGAGACGGTATTTTCCAATGGCGGCACAGGGATGAGGAATGGAACGATCAACGCAAGCAATACAAGGACTGCCAAACCAATTCCCAACCCTCGAAATATTTTTTTCATCATCGTACTTTTTCCTTTGAAACGCTATAAGCACTCAATGTGCGTTCCTTGACCACATCCCGATCCACGATCGGCTCGGAAGGGTAGTCCGCGATCTTCAAATCAAACTCCCACGGTGTATGGATTTGTTTTGCATTCAGCCCGCGCAGCTCCGGAACCCATTTGCGGATGTAATCTCCGTTCGGGTCGAACTTCGCGCTTTGCAGCACCGGGTTGAAAATGCGGAAGTATGGCGCGGCATCAGTGCCGGTGCCAGCCGTCCATTGCCAGCCGCCGTTGTTGGGGGCGATGTCGCCATCCAGCAGGTTTTGCATGAACCATTCTTCGCCCCAGCGCCAATCAATGAGCAGGTCTTTGACGAGGAAGGAGGCGACGATCATGCGGGCGCGATTGTGCATCCAGCCGGTTTCTTTGAGTTGACGCATCGCCGCATCCACCACCGGGACGCCTGTTTCGCCCCTCTTCCACGCTTCAAACTCTGATGATTTGTTGCGCCACGGAATGTTGACCAGTGACCGGTTGAAAGCAGTTTTTGCAACATATGGAAAGTGGTACAGGATCTGAATGTAGAACTCGCGCCAGATTAGT
>DAOQPR010000089.1:0-9672 GCA_035333265.1 Anaerolineales bacterium | reverse complement strand
AAATTCAGTCCATCGTCGCTGAGATCAACGCCGATGATGGCTCGATGAATCAATATTTCGGCAAATATTCGGCAGAAAAAGCCAGCGCCCTCAAAGCCCAGTCCTTTGACCGCAACGCCATTTCCAGCCGCGGCTTGAAGTATGAGCGTCTCGATCAATTGACTGTGGAAGTACTACTCGGTGTGCGCTAAAGGCCCAACATGGACAATGTAAGCTTTCTAGGTCAGGACTGTGTCGTTCTAGAAAATGCCTCTTTACGGTTGCTGGTAACCCGTTCTGTCGGTCCGCGCATTCTTTCGCTGCAATTGGATGGAGGTGAAAACCTCTTTGCCGAATTGCCGGATTTTGTGACCGATTGCCCCGGAAGCGGCATCTATCACTTTCGCGGCGGACATCGTTTATGGCATTCCCCTGAAGTGCCTACACGCACTTACCTTCCAGATGATACTCCTGTACAGATCGAAGCCATCGAAAATGGACTTAATGTGACCCAGGATGTCGAACCAAAAACCGGTTTGCAAAAATCCATGAAGGTCGAGCTTGGCGCTGGTTCGCCATGCATCACCGTCACCCACCGAATTTCCAATACGGGATTGTGGCCTGTCACTTGTGCTTTGTGGGCGATCACCCAACTCAGAAAGGATGGTCTGGCCATCCTGCCACAAACCTGTACAGATACGGGCGTTCTTCCCAATCGCTCGCTCGCCCTCTGGCCGTATACCAACCCCGGCGAGCCAAATGTAACCTGGGGTCGCTATTATGTTCTGGTACGCGCAAGCATGAGCTCAGCCTTCAAACTCGGTTTTTCCAACCCGCGCGGTTGGCTGGCCTATTGGTGGAATGGAACTCTGTTTGTAAAGCGCGCAGCATACAACGCCCAAACTGAATATTACGACTTTGGCAGTTCAAGCGAATTCTATTGCAACGATAAGTTCCTTGAGTTGGAAACCCTCTCCCCCATCGTCACCATCCAACCAGGCGCATGGGCTGAGCATGTGGAAACCTGGGAGCTTTATAACAACATCGCCGAACCGCAAAATGAAAATGGTGTGCAGGCGCTCGTGGATTCTCTCCATCTGGAGGCTTAAGTATGGATTATTTTCTAGGCATCGATACATCCACGACATCCAGCAAGGCCTTGTTGATCGACTCGCAGGGAGAAGTGATTGCAGTAGATTCTTCCCCACATACGCTTCAAACACCAAAGCCGCTCTGGTCGGAGCAGAATCCGCTTGAGTGGTGGGGGGCGGTTTCAGCGAGTGTCAAGTCTGTTTTGGAAAAAGCAGGAATCGGCGGAGAGCGAGTCGCGGCAGTCGGGTTGACCGGTCAGATGCATGGGCTGGTCCTGCTCGATGAAGCAGGGAATGTCCTGCGTCCAGCCATCCTATGGAATGACCAGCGCACGCAGAGTCAATGTGATGAAATCCATCGACGAATTGGAAAAGAAAAGTTCATCCACATCACTGGCAATGTCGCGTTGACGGGTTTTACCGCGCCAAAAATTTTATGGGTACAGGAAAACGAGCCCGAGGTGTATGCGAAGGCGAAGCATGTACTTTTGCCCAAGGATTACATCCGCTATAAATTGACCGGCGAATATGCGATGGACAAAGCCGATGGCGCAGGCACGGTTTTATTTGATCTGAAATCGCGCGATTGGTCTGCCGAGGTTTTGAATGCATTGGGTATCGATGCTTCATGGATGCCACGCACATTTGAAGGAACTGAATTCACTGGGCATGTGACGGAAGAAGCCGCTTCTCTAACGGGACTGAAAGTTGGCACGCCTGTCGCAGCAGGCGGCGGCGATCAGGCCGCGCAAGCCGTGGGGGTGGGTGCCGTGGAAGCAGGTATTGTTGGATTAACAGTGGGAACCAGCGGTGTGATCTTTGCATCGACACCAGCGGCCTTGATCGAACCCGAAGGCAGGCTGCATGCTTTTTGCCATGCCGTGCCGGGTATGTGGCACTTCATGGGTGTGATGCTCTCAGCAGCAGGAAGTTTGCAATGGTATCGCGACACGTTTGCACCTGCTGTGGGTTTTGATGAACTTGTGACAGAAGCCGAATCTGCACCGGCGGGCTGCGAAGGATTGTTATTCCTTCCGTATCTAAGCGGCGAGCGCACGCCCCATCCGGACCCGTTAGCACGCGGTTCGTTCATCGGGCTTACGCTTCGTCACAGCCGTGCCCACATGACCCGAGCCGTGTTGGAAGGGGTTGCATTCGGATTGAAGGACAGCTTTATGTTGATCCAAAACGCTGGCCTCGGAAGCATCACCCAGGTCCGCGCTTCGGGCGGTGGGACGAAGGGTGCGCTGTGGCGGCAGATCCTCGCTTCAGTCTTGGAAGCAGAGTTGGTCACGGTTAACACAGCAGAAGGCGCGGCGTACGGTGCAGCTCTGCTGGCAGGTGTGGGTGCAGGCGCATGGGCTGATGTTCCAACGGCTTGCAAAAACACCATTCGAATCACCGGGCAAACTCTCCCTGTGGATGAGCAAGTGATGGTCTATCGAAAGATGTATCCGATCTATCAAGAGTTGTATCCTGCATTGAAAAATAGTTTTTTGAAATTGAGTTCGTTATAACTTTGTATTCCATCAGCAAGCTGATGGAATATTATCGCAAAAAGTCCGCAAGCTAAGTAGTCGGTCGTACGTCTTTAGAAAATAAATTCCTGCTCCTGCCGCCATCCTTGGCGGCAGGGATGGCGCTTTGGGCGATATTTGTCCAATGTATTTCGACCGACCCCTTAATATCCAAACAACTTAAAAGTGGAGGATTAAATCTTGATAGTGTTTGGGGACTTAGCAGTTCTATTTGTTCTTTCTGCCTGCACCGTTGATAGACGAATTACCTGACCTTCCCGATTGTTTCCTTGAAGATTCGATGCCGGTATTTCGGGCGGAACACGATATGATCCTTGCACTCGTAAAGAGAATGTGATAACTTCTTGAATCGTTGGTTCATGATGGTTATCCTTTTGGCTGGTTGCACGCCTTCCAGTAGAACCCATCATACCCGGCATTATATACCACCCTTCACAGTATTACCTTTTTACTCCACTCACTGCCAGAGGCAGTGGTTTTGTATCCTAATAAACAATCGAGGTATTATGCGTTACGGTCATTTTGATGATTCAAATCGTGAATATGTAATTGAAACTCCTGAAACTCCCCTGCCGTGGATCAATTATCTCGGCAGTGAAGCCTATTTCGGGTTGATCTCCAACACGGCAGGCGGATACTCTTTTTATAAAGACGCGCGCCTGCGACGTTTGACCCGTTATCGTTACAACAACGCGCCGTTGGATGCAGGCGGCCGTTACATCTATTTGAGGGATAACAGCATAAAGGGCGAGGAGACCTCGCCCCTACAATGGTCACCCACCTGGATGCCAACTCGTACGCCTTTGGATTTCTACGAATGCCGTCATGGCATGGGCTACACCGTCATCCGCTCAACATTGAACGACATCGAGTCACAGGTGCGTTATTTTGTGCCAATTGGCGAAAATCTCGAAATCTGGGAGTTGACTCTGACAAATCAACGTGATCAGCCTGCGGACTTATCTGTCTTTTCTGCAATTGAGTTCAACCTCTGGGATGCGATGGATGATGCAACCAACTTCCAGCGCAATTATTCCATCGGTCAAGTTGAAGTTTTGGACGGTGTGATCTACCACAAGACAGAATACCGCGAACGTCGCGATCACTTTGCTTATTTTGCCTGCTCCGAAACACTGGCCGGATTCGATACCCAGCGTGAAGCCTTTCTCGGTTCCTATCGCGGCTGGGATTCGCCCAGGGTTGTGGAAACAGGCTGTTCGTTAAATTCGGAGGCGCATGGCTGGCAGCCGATCGGTTCGCATCATGTCAAAGTCCACTTGCAGGCAGGTGAGCAAAAACGGATCATCTTTGTGCTTGGCTATCACGAGAACCCCAAGGATGCCAAGTTCGACCCGCCTGATTCACAGATCATCAATAAAAGCACTGTGTTGCCGGTCATTTCAAAATATTTAAAGGCAGAGGAAGTTGAAAACGCCTTTCAGGTTTTGCGCCGCCATTGGGATGGCCTGCTCGAAAAATTTCAGGTGACAACGCCGGATATACATACAAATCGTATGGTCAATATCTGGAACGCCTACCAGACGATGATCACCTTCAATATGAGCCGCTCCGCTTCGTATTTTGAGAGCGGCATTGGGCGTGGAATGGGCTTCCGCGATTCAAATCAAGACCTGTTGGGTTTTGTGCATCTCATCCCGGACCGGGCGCGCGAACGCATTTTGGATATTGCCGCCACCCAGCTTGAAACGGGCGGTGCGTATCACCAATATCAACCGCTGACCAAACGCGGCAACAATGATGTCGGCTCCGGTTTCAATGACGATCCGCTCTGGCTGGTGCTGGCGGTGACGGCTTATATCAAAGAGACCGGCGATTGGAGCATTCTCAACGAACAGGTTCCCTACAATAACAAGCCCGGCAGTGAAGAGGCACTCTATGGACATCTGCAACGTTCCATCCAATATACACTCGATAGGTTGGGACCGAACGGCCTCCCGCTCATTGGCCGTGCAGATTGGAACGACTGTCTGAATCTCAATTGCTTCTCCGACTCGCCGGGGCAATCCTTCCAGACCACGACCAACAAGGATGGCAAGGTGGCGGAGAGCGTTTTCATTGCGGGTCTATTTGTGCTGGCGGCCAAGGAGATGGTGGAGTTAAGTAGAAAGTCCCACAGGGAGGCTTCGCGCTGGAAAGTGGATTTCTCCACTCACCACTTTCCACTTTCCATTGAGATTATCGAATCTGCCTGCGAAAAAATGGAAGCCACCGTCTGGCAGCACGGTTGGGACGGTGAATGGTTCCGCCGCGCGTATGATGACTTTGGGCATGTGCTGGGATCGAAAGAAAATGATGAAGGAAAGATATTCATCGAGCCGCAAGGGATTTGCGTGATGGCCGGACTAGGCGTGGAAGATGGCCGCGCGGAAAAAGCCATGAACTCGGTGAATGAGTATCTCGCTACGCCGCATGGCATTATTTTGCAGCAGCCTGCATTTAGTAAATATTATTTACATCTCGGAGAAATTTCTTCCTATCCGCCGGGCTACAAGGAAAACGCGGGCATCTTTTGCCACACCAACCCGTGGGTCATGATCGCGGAAGCCAAGGTTGGGCGCGGGGACAAGGCGCATGATTATTACTCGCGCATCAATCCCTCGGCGCGGGAGGAGATCGGCGATATTCACCGGTGTGAGCCGTATGTCTATGCTCAGATGATCGCGGGCCGGGATGCCGCCACACACGGAGAAGCAAAGAACTCCTGGCTGACCGGAACAGCGGCCTGGAATTACGTCGCCATCTCGCAGTGGATTCTCGGAATTCGCCCGACGTATGATGGTTTGCAGGTTGCGCCGGTCGTGCCGTCAGCGTGGATAAGCTTTGAAGCGACTCGCAGGTATCGGGGAGTGCGATACGTGATCTCCGTCGAGCGAAAAGGGCCAGGGAACGAGGTCCGGCTTACAGTGGATGGGAAGGCCATTGAAGGAAATATCATCCCATTTTCTGATCAGCACACGCAGGACGTTCACGTTCAGGTGACATTGGCGTAAAATCTCTTTGGAGAGCTACATGGATAAAAAATTATTTGAATTTCCAAAAGATTTTATTTGGGGCGCCGCCACGGCATCGTATCAGATCGAGGGTGGATGGAATGAGGATGGTAAAGGCGAAAGCATTTGGGATCGCTTCAGCCATACGCCGGGCAAGGTTCAGGATGGGGATACAGGCGATGTGGCCTGTGACCACTATCACCGCTGGGAAGACGACCTGGAAATGATCAAGCGGCTTGGGTTGAAAGCCTATCGCTTTTCAACAGCCTGGCCGCGAGTGTTGCCAAACGGCAGCGGGACGATCAGCGAAGCCGGGTTGGATTATTACAGCAGGCTGGTGGATGGTCTGTTGAAGCTGGATATCGAGCCGTATGTCACCTTGTATCACTGGGATTTGCCGCAGGCTTTACAAGACAAAGGCGGCTGGCCTGCACGTGATATTGTGGATGCCTTCGTCGAATATGCCGACATCATCACCCGCGCTTTGGGTGACCGCGTCAAGAATTGGATCACGCTCAACGAGCCGTGGGTCAGCGCCTTTGTTGGATATGAAATGGGCCATCATGCCCCCGGCCATACGCATCGGGGCGAGGCGCTGGCTGCTTCTCATCATTTGCTTCTCTCTCACGGGAAGGCTGTGCCCGTCATCCGAGCCAACAGCCGTGGATCGAACGTCGGCATCACCTTGAATTTGACTCCGCAAATGCCCGCCTCGCCCAGCGTTGCCGACCGGGCCGCCGCCACCTGGGTGGACGGCTACATCAACCGCTGGTTCCTCGACCCGCTCATCGGGCGCGGCTACCCTGCCGACATGGTTGAATCGTATGGCAAAGAAATGTTCGCCATTCAACCCGGCGATATGAACATCATTTCAGTTCCGCTGGATTTCATTGGCGTCAATTACTACACACGCAGCATCGTCCGCTCGCAACAGGTTAGTGAAGCTGAGAATGCTCCGCGTACGGTCTTTCGCGGCAAAGAGATCACCGAGATGGATTGGGAGGTATATCCCGAAGGTCTCTATAAAACCCTGGGACGTTTGTCCTTCGATTACGATTTCCCCGCCATTCACATCACCGAGAACGGCTCGGCTTTTGTGGATACGGTCGATACGAATGGCGAGGTGCATGACCCGGCGCGCGTCTCGTATCTTGAGCGGCATTTGCAACAGGTCCATCGCGCCATCGCGGCAGGCATCCCAGTGAAGGGCTACTTCGCCTGGTCGCTGATGGATAACTTTGAATGGGCCTACGGCTTTTCCAAACGCTTTGGGCTGGTGTATGTGAATTACGAAACTCAGCAGCGCATTCTCAAATCAAGTGCGAAGCGGTATCAGGAGATCATTGTTGCGAACGGATTGGAAGATAAATAAACACCCCATCCGTAATTGATAAATTTTTGCCGACAAAAACACCTTCATCGCAAAGCGCTCAGAGAAAAACGATTAAAATCTCTGTGCGCTTTGTATGATTTAATGACAAAGCAGAAAAATTCATTACAGGAGAAGCTTTTATGTCACGTGGAGTTAAGATCGCAATTGGAATTGTCATCGCCATTATCTGTCTGTGCGGAGCTGTCATGCTCTTCGTCAACTGGTCAAATTCAGATGAAACGCAAGCCGAGTTCAAAGCCATAGACACCCAACAAGCCATAGATAACGCCACCGCCGCCGTCGCCACGCAACAAGCCGCCGGAACCGCAACCGCCACCTGGTCTGAGATCGAGGCGCGCATGCAAAACATGACCCTCGTCTATGAAAACACATTCGAGGAAGGCACACCCCTCGTCAACGAATTTGGTGAAGACCTCGACCCCTACTATCGCGATGGCATCCCCGAAGTCATCGTCCCGTGGAATGGGAGTACGATCCTATTCAGCAACCTCAACCTCACAGACTTTGTCGCTGAAGTGGATTGCGCCAACAACGGCACCTATTGCGGCATTGCCTACAACTACAAAGCGAAAACGGAAGGGGAAAAATTCAGCAAGTATTTTGCTTCGGGCATTGGCACCGCAGATACCTTTTTCTTCGACGACCTCTACGCCTCGCTGCCCTCTTTCAATTGGGATCGCAAAGACTTCGACCCCTCTCCCGCCGATGGATTTTTACACCGCGTGCGTGTGGAGCGCTTCGGGCAGATCATGCGTCTATACGTCAACGGCGAGCTGATGGAAGAACGCCTCTTAACCTACCCCGAAATTGTTTCCGGTGATGTGGGCTTTCTCTTCGGGAAGGCTTCGGACGAGTCTGGCATTAAAACCGTGCAGTTCGATAACTTCCGCGTTTGGGAATTGCCATAAGAGCCGCAAGTAGAACTTGCGGAATCCGAAAACACGGAATCCAGAAGTTCTACTTCTGGAACATGCTATACTCGCCCAATGAAAAAACAAAAAGCCCTTGTATTTAACTGGGAGTCTGCCAAGGCTGCCCGCAACGAAGAAAAATATGGCGTGAGTTTCGAAGAAGCCAAACTCATTTTTTCGGACAAACACGCCGTCTTTCATGATGATGTGGAGCACTCACAAAAGGAGAAACGTGAGATCGTCATCGGACGCAACCTGAGCACCAAACGTCACATCACCTGCTTTTTCACCCGTGTAGACGGTATCATTCAGATCATTGGCGCAAGATTGTCCACGCACCGTGAGAAAAAGGAGTATAAAGAGAACTCCGATGAAGGTACGCGCATCGTTTATCAAATCAAATAACGGACATCCCCGTCAACCGGCGGGGATGTTTGCTGGCACACTGGCGCCGTTTTAAACCAGAACACAAAAGGATCTTTTTTTATGCAACTCTATTTCCTCCGTCACGGACAATCGATCAACAACGCCAACTCAGACAACGAAAGCTACGAGGAACATTCCGACCCGTTTCTAACGGAGATCGGCAAACAACAAGCCCAGATCACAGCCCAGTACCTCAAAGAACATCAGTCCATCACAGATACAGATTCATGGAACAGCCAAAATCAATTTGGCTTTGGGATCACTCATATTTATTGCAGTTTGATGGAACGCGCCACAGAGACCGCATCGTACACGGCTCGCGCATTGGGAAATGTCCCCTTTGAAGCCTGGGTGGATATTCATGAAGAAGGCGGTATTTATGCCCGTGAAGAAGAAAACCGCTTCAATGGATTACCCGGTAAATCACGTTCGTTCTTTGAAAAGGGGTTTCCCGACCTGAAACTTCCCGATGCCCTGGATGAATCCGGCTGGTGGAATCGTCCCTTTGAAGATGAAGAGCAACGCCAGCCCCGGGCAGATAAAGTACTTGCCGAACTGCTTGAGAAACATGGCGACAAAGAAGGCCAACCTGAAGAACGTATCATCTTCGTCAGCCACGGCGGATTCTTCATGCGCTTCATGTGCGCCGTCTTAAAGCTTCCCTGGCGGCAGGCTGCCCTTGGGCGCCGTTCGTGGTTCCTGCTCAACAACTGTTCAATCAGTCGTTTCGACTTTCGCAAAGACTATGCGATGATCTCATACGTCAACAATACGAACCACCTGCCTTCCGAACTAATCACAGGATAAAATTCCCAGCGATATAGAACGCCCACGCTGGGTATAATTCATATAAATCAATCAACTCGGAGGTAGAAATGACTTTAGTCGACATTCTTATTTGGATCCTATTTGGTGCGCTGGCAGGCTGGATCGCCAGCATTATCACCGGCAAGAACAAACAGATGGGCGCAGTGGAAAACGTGGTTAGCGGTATTGCAGGCGCTTTCATCGGCGGCTTCATTATGGAAAATGTGTTTGGCACCGATGGCTTAACCGGCTTCAACGTCTACAGTTTCATCGTTGCGATTCTCGGTGCTGTTATTTTGATCTGGATCGTTGGCTTCTTCCGCGGTGGACGTCGCCGTCGCCGATAATTTGTTCAAAAAATCCCCGTCGCATAGACGGGGATTTTTTGATTAAGCCAACACTCGTTCCCGTGCCACAGCCAAGACATACTCCACCATTTTTTGCGGAATATTCACGCCTGTAGTTGTGATGCTATTTCGAAACTCCATGGTGTGATTGATCTCGTTGATCGTAAAC
>DAOQPR010000088.1:6551-9750 GCA_035333265.1 Anaerolineales bacterium | reverse complement strand
AGATCGCCCTGTTTTCTTTCGAGTTTGTGATTCAAAGCCCGAAAGAATTGAAGAAGGAAGTGAAGAAGGTTTCAGAGAAGTTGAAGCTGGCGGCAGGGTGAAAGGAAAACCTAAGTGACAGTCACCTTTGAGGTGACTGTCACTTTTTATCAAGCATCTATAGCATTTTTAGAAAACTTCATCTGCTATAATTGACACAATCAAACCTAAAGGAAATCCCTACATGACCGAACACGTCAGCGTTTCAAAAATATCAAACTACGTCGGGCAGGACGTCGTCCTCAAGGGCTGGGTCTACAACCGCACAGACAAGGGCAAGCTGGTCTTTTTGCTCGTGCGCGACGGCTCGGGCTTCATCCAATGCGTTGCCTTCAAAGGTGACCTGACGCCCGAACTCTTCGAGACCATCTCCAAACTGCCGCAGGAATCGTCGGTGATTATCACCGGCTCCGTCCGCGAAGATAAGCGCGCGCCCGGCATCCCCGGCGGGTTCGAGGTCGGCATCAAGGACTTGCAAGTTGTCCAAGCCGCAGGGTTGGATTACCCGATGGCGCTCAAAGACCACGGCGTAGACTTTGCGCTCGACAACCGTCACCTGTGGATTCGTATGCAAAGCCAATGGGCAATCTTGCGCGTGCGCGTGCGAGTCATGTCCGCTGTCCGCGAGTATTTGGATGGTCAGGGCTTCTTCAACCTCGATACGCCCATCCTCACCCCCGCCGCCGCCGAAGGGACGACAACTCTCTTCGAGACCGAATACTTCGACGAAGGCTCCGCTTTCCTGGCGCAGACCGGTCAACTCTACAACGAGGCGAATATTTTCGCCTTCGGAAAAGTCTACTGCTACGGTCCCACCTTCCGCGCGGAGAAGTCCAAAACGCGTCGCCACCTGACCGAGTTCTGGATGCTCGAACCCGAGATCGCTTTCTGCGACCTCGACCAGCTCATGGACATCGAAGAAGGTCTCATCACCCACATCGCCCAGTCTGTGCTGAAAGATTGCTCCGCCGAGTTGAAATTCCTCGGGCGCGACTTGAGCAAACTGGAAAGTATCACCGGTCCCTTCCCGCGCATGTCCTATGACGATGCGGCGAAATATCTGATCGACCTCTACGAAAAAGAGACCGACCCCGAGCGCAAAGAATTGCTCAAATTCGAATGGGGCATGGACTTCGGCGCTCCGCACGAGACCGAGATCACCAAGCTGTACGACAAACCGGTGTTCGTGTACGGCTACCCCAGCGCGGTCAAAGCCTTTTACATGGAACCGTGGCCCGATAGACCCGAAGTCTGTAAGTCGGTGGACTTGCTCGCCCCCGAAGGCTATGGCGAAATCTGCGGCGGCTCCGAACGCATGAGTGACCCTGATAAACTGTTGGCACGCATTCAAAAGGATGGTCTACCCGAAGATGCCTTCAAATGGTACTTGGAACTACGCAAGTACGGCTCTGTCCCCCACTCCGGCTTCGGCATGGGCACCGAACGAATGGTCGCCTGGATGTGCGGCATTGAACACATCCGCGAAGCAATTCCCTTCCCGAGAACGATCAAGAGAATTTACCCGTAAAAACTACTCCCCTGAAAATATTCAGGGGAGTTCTCTATATTACACTTCTCTTGGCAAATCTTTATTTGTTGCAGCTGGCGGAGATGCAGGTGTGGATGATGGTTGGGCAGGTGCTAAGGAAGCTGGAGGTGCGGGTGGACGGTCATCGAGCTTCGGAGCCGTTGGAGCGATCGCCCGCGGCGCTTCACTTCCGCTTTTCATGATCAGGTCCATCCGGGAGAAGAAGGGGTCGATATTGAACCCAACCAAAAATGCAATTGCCAGCGGGGAAACCGAACCTAAAAACGATTTCGTACCGGAGTCGATCAGGAAAGAGAACCAACCGACCACAATGCCCGCCAGCGCGCCCAGCGAGATGCTCAACAAGTGCTGAATGCCGGTCTTCTCCGAGAAGGTCACCTCTTTGATCTGCCGGGAAAGCGAACGCAATACAGATGTGCTTGCTCCCAAAAGCCCATACAGGATGGGGAGGAAATAGCTTTGAAGGATATTCAAAACGAACTGCCCGGCCAATTGAGCCGGACGGGAATCGGTGCGGTCCAGATATTCCTGTTCCTCCAGAGATAGGCTGTACATCTCAGCCTTTAATGTCAGCAAATCCGCCACACGCTTGTCGACGATTGCTTTCTGTTCCTCAGCAGTGATCTCACCCTGGAACTCCTTAATGCTGTCCTTCAATACCTGAATATCCTGATTTGCCGTCTCCATGTTGGCCTGGGCAGTTTCCAGAGAGGCATCCAAAGCAGCGATCTCGGTCTCCCACTCGGAGATCTGAGTTTCCAATTCAGAGATCTGTACTTGCAGGTCGTTTTCGTTCAGGCTCAGTTGGGCAAGTTGATTCTCGTAGTCTTTCTGTTTGGCATTTAAATATTCCAATTGCAATTGAATATCGGTCTGATACGCCGCCAAAGAGGCGATCTGTTCGGACAGGTCCGTTTTGCCCTGCAGATCCGCTTTCAGATCATCCGGCAGGATGGACATATCCTCCAAAGAGATGCTGAGCGGTTGGGCGTCAGCTGCCGGAGTGGCTGCTTCATATTGGACTAGCAGAGTTTGTATGTTCTTATTGGTATTGGCAAGCTCGGCAATGGTCTGCGGCAGGAGCCCCATTTCTTGATTAATGGATTTGATATTTTCCTGGATCGTATTCTTATCGGCGCTCAGGGAAATGATCAGATTTTTATTGTCCTGTTTCTGGGTGTCCAGGGTATCCCGTTTGCTTTGATCGCTTTGGATATTTGCGGTGAGTTTAAGCAAATCGGCTTCCAACTCGGTGATTCGGGAAATATTGGCGATCTGGGCTTCCAGGTCTTTTATTTCCTTTTCATCCGGTTTATCCTTGGCTCGAGCTTCGGCCAGTTTTGTCTTCAAGTCTTCCTGTTGGGCATTGACCCTGGCTTCATTGCTTCCCTCGGGATCCTCCCTTTGTTTCTTTTCGATCTCGGCAATTTGATTTTCAAGGTCAGCAAAGCGGGGTGCAAATTTCGGGTCGTGTTCCTTGTGAACCACCTCGATAAACCCATTCCACGGTTTACTCCATAACCATAAGATGGCCGCATAACGTTCCTCTTTGGCATTAATTGCCTTCAAGTCCGTTTCAAGGGCAGCCTTTGTGGAATTGGGGTCGGTCGT
>DAOQPR010000088.1:0-6451 GCA_035333265.1 Anaerolineales bacterium | reverse complement strand
TAATTGCCTTCAAGTCCGTTTCAAGGGCAGCCTTTGTGGAATTGGGGTCGGTCGTGGATGCAGATGTGGATGAAATTCCGGCGATCTGCGAGGTTAGGAATTCCTCCCGTTGAGAGATCGTGCTCATTTCCCGGATCAATTGATCCCCAACCACCCAATAGATCTGAATGGCCACCAACAGGAGCAGAACAAGGATCGTGAAAAAGATGTAACCATTCACCGTTTTGCGGGCCCTGCTCGTTCTTCCTTTTCCCAACCAGCGGGAGAGGCCGGGCACAAAATCCACCAGTCTGCTGACAAATGTTTCCTCGATCACCAGGTTCGCCCGAATGCTTTCTGCTGTGGCAGGGCTGACGATCTCCCATAGATCCTGGTAGGCAAGCCAAAATTCGGTCTCCATTTCAGGCGTTAATTCCTCCCCTTTTTCGATTGATTTTCTGGCAACGATCAACCTATGCAAAGTAAGCGGGTCAATGATCTTGGCAGTATTGGTAGCGGCGTAATCCATCATAAACTGCGCATCCAGAACTGCTTCATGTAAGCGGTTCTTGTCCCCGGCCGCATCCACACGGATCTTTTCTATGTGTTCTGATTTCGTTTCTGGTTTGGGAGGTTCGTTTGGCTGTACCATTGCAGGCTCCTATGAATCGAAAATAACCCTGGCTTTCGTTTGTAAAAACCACAAAGGGTGGTTGCACTGTCAGAAAAAAGAATCAACCATCCCTGTCGGCGGGAGGCGCGGCAGGGATGGTTGATTCAGCCGATTTAGGGGATGACGATCACCTGACCGACAAAAATCAAGTTCGCATCTCTGATCTGCGGATTGATCGCTTTTATCGCATCCACAGTGACGCCGTATTTTTGAGCGATGGTGCTGATGGAGTCACCTTGCTTGACGGTGTGTGTGCGTGTGGAGGTTGTAGTAGTCCCTGTCCCATCGCCGGTATTGGGCTTGGAAATGGTCGGCACGGGGATGGTCAATTTGGTACCGGCTGTCAGCAGGTCTGGGTTGGCGGCGAGTAATTCATCCACGGTGATCTTGTATTTCTCAGCCACCGACTTGAAGGTGTCGCCTGTTTGCACGGTGTAGACGACAGGGTCTTTGGGTTTGACATTGGCAAAGGAATATAGCTCTGCTTCGGTGCCGCGAAACCAGTTCAAGTCGCAGGCGGTCGGCTGGCCGCTATCATTGGTGACGCCGTTAATGATCGCAGATTCTGAATATTGCCAAAATTTCCAATCCTGCCAGCCTTCGGCTGGAGTGGGCATATTCTTATTGGGCATGGTATCCGCAGAAAAAACATATGGATATTGAGCCAGCCAAAGCGGATAATTCTTTGCCCAGGATGGAGCTTTTCCATTCTTGGAGACGTGGTCGCGCAAATATTGAGAACGGGAATAGATCATCGGTTTTCGGCCAAACGCCGCTTCGATCCGATCCAGAATTCCCTTGCAGGTATCGATGATCTTGGCATTGGAGGCATTCTCGTTATATTTGTCTTCGAGGTCAACAATGGGTGGAAGTTCGCCCAGGTCTGCGCCGAGGGTGGAAATAAAAAGGTCGGCTTGCTGTTTTGCGTCCTGGTTGGCGATCAGATAATGATAGGCGCCGCGCAATAAACCTTCGACCCGCGCCCCCTCCCAATGCGATTTGAATTTGGAGTCCACAAAGCCGATGCCGGATGTGGCCCGAATCAATGCAAAGCGAAACCCCTGGGCACGCAAAACGCGCCAATCGATTTTTGGTTCATAGTAGCTAACATCTACGCCGTGTACAAGATCCATGTCCGTTTCCTTTCGATAATGGGAGATGATGGATAAGATGGTTGATCACCATTTATTCAGCCTAGCATAAAACCAGCGGAAAATCAATTGTTTCACAAAAACCATCCATTAAGCTTGGTCTTTTCTTGCACTTAAGATTATGGTATAAGAATCGCACCCTGCTGTGTGCGTGATATTGCACTCTACGTTTTGAGCCAACACCCCCTAAAAGGGTCCTTATCTCAACGGAAATAACGCGATAGGCCTGAGCCAAGGCGGCGTTTCCCGGTTCGGACCCACCTGCGAAAGCAGGTTCAAAACTTCGCAGTACACGGCACGTGCGGGGTTCGCAATCATGAACGGAATGTTCCTCGGAACATTCCGTTTTTTTCATGCCTCATGAATCTCGATCGCGGCGCGCAAGCCAGACTCGAAAGCGCCCTGGATCCAGGCGTGATAGAGTGAAGCATGTTCACCCGCAAAATGGATTCGCCCTTCAGGTTTGACGATCTCATCGTGAAGGAGAATCTGCTGGCCCGGGTCGAAGTAGGCAAAGGCACCGCCTGCATAGGGATCATCGTGCCACATATGAGACGCGCCCGCCTCAAACTCCGCCCGGATCTGGGGATGAATGACCGCGACATTTTCCAACGCCTGTTGAATCCGCTCGTGTGGCGGCAGCGATCCCCAGCGTTGGGCGTCTTCCGACCAGGTATAGCTGGCGAGCAAAATTCCGCGCCCGGTCTCTTTGCCATAATTGGTGTAATACAAATTGCGAATGGCCAGGTCGGTCACGGTGCCGCCGCCGTAGATGCCTTCCTCGGTTTCCCAAAAGCGCCGCCGAGATTGGAAGAATATCTTTGCCGAGGCATCGTAATGAAGTTGGCGAATAGCGCGCTGCTTGGCACGTGAGAACGGCTTGAGCACCTCCACATGGCGCAGGACCGGGAATGGGACCGTGATGATGGCATAGTCGGCGCGAAGCTCGAAGCGACCTGCCAAAGTCTGGTAATGGATGACAGCCTCTTCCGGAGTCTGATCGATGGCGGTCATTCTCGCCCCATAATGGATGCGCGGGCCGATCAGCGGTAAAAAGGCATGCGGCAGGTTGTCCATTCCACCGATGATCTCGCACATGTTGGTGTAGTAATTCCCGCTATCCTCACGGAACAACTCGAGGAAGGAAAGATTCATCATGGCTTCCTGGTTGTTGAGCAGACCAAACATTTCGATCATGCCCTCCGACCAGCCGCTTATCTCCAGAAATTCACGCACAGAATATTGGTCGTATGCGGCGACGATCTCATCCCAGCCATCCTTCTCGACCTTCTCGATCAACGGGCGGATGGTTGCCATCCAAAGGTCACCGGCGAGTTTTCCCTTTTCGTTCGCAGAAGTTTCAAAGCCCAGCACATCCGGGTCTTTGAACACATCAGCCATGCGTCGTTTTTCCCCGCCCATATATACATACGCCTGCGGATTGTCCATCATAAAATCCTGAGTGGGCAGATTGAATTTGTTCACATAGGCCATGGTAAGCGAATGGGCACGGGGAATCCGCATGGCTCCGGCTTCGCCATACAGTCCGTTCGCAAACGGTTCCCGCAGGGTGTAAATGCGCCCGCCTACACGGTGCTGAGCCTCAAGGATGTGGACTTCATGCCCAGCCTGGTGGAGCTCATACCCGGCAGCCAACCCGGCCAGCCCGGCCCCAACGATGACCACTTTTTTAGGCCTGCCACCCTTAAACGTATTCCCCAATCCCTTCTTGACGACCTCAATATAGTCCTCTACCGAATGTTCTGCGCTCATGCGGTCTCCTTTATGATAATATCCATGGTCACAAAAGCGTAAATTGTGACCATGCTGGGTATAAATGCCAATATCCTACAGGGTGATACGCCCGATTTCAATCACCTATTTGGAGGGGAAGGAAACGAGCAAGAATCGGGTCGCCATGTCAAACCCCAATATGTACAATCCCTGTCGTAAAGGAGATTGAGAATGAACACATTGATCAGACACATCCCCGACGATGCCATGGAGCCGTTGGAACATTATCGGTTGATCGAACAGGCCATTCACTACATTGAAGCAAACTTACAACGCCAGCCCGAATTGGCCGAGATCGCTTCGGCTGTAGGAATGAGCGAGTTTCACTTTCAACGGCTGTTCACCCGCTGGGCCGGTATCAGCCCCAAGCGTTTTATGCAATTTTTGACGAGAGAACAGGCGAAGGAATTGCTCGAGAAATCGGAGAATCTGCTCGACACCACGCATCAGGTCGGACTTTCAAGCCTGGGCCGGCTCCATGATCTTTTCGTCACCACTGAGGCAGTCACACCGGGCGAATATAAATCACATGGCGCTGGGTTGTCGATTCGGTATGGCATCCATGTGACTCCTTACGGAAAATGCCTGATCGCCACCACCGACCGCGGTATATGCAACCTGAGTTTTGTAGATGGCCGGGAAGGCAGGGTGCTGGACAGTCTGGTTGACCATTGGAAGCAAGCCACAATGATCGAGGATTACAAGGCCACTGCCCCACTGGCAAACCGCATCTTTTTAGGGACAAACCCTACCCAGCCAATCAATCTGCATTTGCGCGGGACGAATTTCCAGATCAAGGTTTGGGAAGCGCTGCTGAATATTCCGATGGGCGCCTTGACCACCTATGAACACATTGCAGCGCAGATCGGCAATCCAAGAGCAGTGCGGGCTGTGGGCAGTGCAGTTGGCAATAACCCGGTCGCATATCTCATTCCCTGCCACCGGGTCATTCGTAAGAGTGGCGAGTATGGAAATTATCTTTATGGGTCAGCACGCAAGAAGGCCATCCTGGCGCGTGAAATCCTCCAACCGGAAATCGCGTAAGGATTCCGAAAGCAGACATTATCAATAAAACAAGTTGAAAACTTGCATTACAAACAGGACTTACGCAAAATGTTTTTTTATCCGCTAATCTTTTAAAAATTCGCGCAGATTGGCGTAGACTTGCCCTGAGCCTGCCGAAGGGTTAGTGGATTCTCTTGGGGTTTTGCGTAAGTCCTAACAAATAAAGGATAAGAATGAAAACAAAAATCTGGATCGCGTTATTAGCACTTTATATTGTGTGGGGTTCCACTTATTTGGGGATCAAGGTCGCCATTGAAACCATTCCGCCTTTCTTTCATGCGGCAATTCGTTTTTTGGTTTCAGGGTTAATTCTGGTTTTGTGGCAAAAAGCGGCTGGCCGGGAAATGCCTACACGAAAACAATGGATTTCCACGGCGATTATTGGCAATCTACTTTTAGTTGGCGGCAATGGTCTGGTCTCCTGGGCTGAGCAATTCATCCCATCTGGAATTGCGGCGTTGATCATTGGCTCGGTGCCAATGATGCTGGTCATAGCAGAAGCCATTCGTCCCGGCGGTACAAAACCTTCCTGGCAGGCAATTTTAGGATTGGCGATCGGGTTCGTGGGCATTTTCATCCTCGTTGGCCCGGCGGAGTTTTCAGGTAGTGAAGCCAAACTCGACCCATTTGGAGTGGTTGCCCTGCTTGGCGCTACGATCCTTTGGGCGGCTGGTTCCACGTACAGCAAAACAGCCGATCTGCCTAAATCCTCTTTGATGACCACCGGCGCTGAGATGTTGATGGGCAGCATCGGCTTGTTGATCGTATCTTTACTCACCGGCGAATTGAATGGCTGGAATCCGGCCGAGGTTTCGACACGTTCCATTGTGGGTCTGGTTTATCTGATCACCATCGGTTCCATCGTCGGGTTTGGGTCATACATCTGGCTCTTGCAAAATGCGCCCATTTCGCTGGTGGCCACCTATGCCTATGTCAACCCGATCGTGGCTGTCTTGCTCGGGTATTTCTTTGCAAATGAGATCCTGGAGCCGCGGATTTTCGTGGCCACTGCGATCATTATCGGGGCGGTCATCTTCATCAATAACAAGGGCAAGCCCAAGGTTAAGACGGAGGCGGAGGTCGTCATTCCGAAACCGGTGGAAAATAATCAATGAAGTGCAAACCAAGGCCTGGCGTGCTCCTAATCCTCTTAAAAGGGATGTAAAATACAGGCCAAGGAGATAACCATGGACAACAAAGATCTACTTAAACGCGTGAAAGAGGACAACGTCAAGTTCCTTTCACTTCAATTCACAGATGTACTCGGAGCAGTAAAGAGCGTGGACATGCCCATTCGGCATCTCGAAGATGTGCTGAAAGATGGCGCCTGGTTCGACGGTTCTTCAGTGGAGGGCTTTGCTCGTATTCAGGAAAGCGATATGCGCTTGAAGGTTGACCCGGAAACCTATGTGGTTCTGCCCTGGTCTGCACCCGACTCCCGCCGTGCCCGCGTGTTTTGCGATATTTACACACCCGGCGGCGAACCGTTCGAAGGCGACCCACGCGGCGCGTTGAAGCGCATTCTTGCCAAGATCGCCGAACGCGGTTGGAAGTACAACATTGGCCCTGAGCCGGAATTTTTCCTCTTCAAAGGTGAGAATGGCGGCAATGGCGTTCACCCTGTGCCCCACGACCTGGGCGGATATTTTGATTTCTCATCCTTCGATGAAGCAGTGGTCGTCCGCACGGCATTGATGGATGCGCTCGACCAGATGGGCCTTGACGTGGAAGTGGGTCACCATGAAGTGGCGCTTGGCCAGCATGAAATTGATTTCCGCTTCGCAGACGC
>DAOQPR010000087.1:0-9766 GCA_035333265.1 Anaerolineales bacterium | reverse complement strand
TATGAATCCGGACCCATTGGCGGCGGCCCAACTGGCTGCCGACCGTGGAGTGCGGATCCATACCATTGCAGTGGGCAGTGCCGAGGGCACACAGTTGACCGTCAATGGCTTCACGGTCTTTACAAAAGTGGATGAAGCGACCCTGCAGCAGATTTCCGAAATGACGCAGGGAACTTATTTCAACGCGCAGACCGAAGATGACCTGCGTGCAGTGTATGAAAGCATCGAACCGCGCCTCAAGATCGAAGAGGAAGCGCAGGAAGTCACCGCTGTATTTGCAGGCGTGAGTATTTTGCTCCTGCTCGTTGGCGGCTTATTATCGTTGATGTGGTTTAGCCGTGTGCCGTGATGTGGTTTAACCACAGATGAACACGAATGAACAATGATGTTTGATGAATAAAAGACCTTTTGCAAAGACCTCAAAAATTAACAGAGGACTCCGAAAGTTCTACTTTCGGATTGCCCAGGGAACTTCAGGCATCCAAAATCCTTTTGCAAAAGGTCAAATATCAAATAGATCTGCGTTTATCTGTGGTGAATCACCCCGGCGCTGGAGGTCGTGATGGATTTTCTCTGGTCACCAGTCTTATATTTATTTGCGCTGATCCCGCTATCGATCCTGGCGTACATTTTGATTCTGCGGCGGCGTAAACCGTTTGCCGTGCGCTATTCGAGCCTGTCTTTGATCCGCGCGGCCATGCCAAAACAATCGCAATGGAAGCGTCATCTTCCGTTCGCCTTGTTCCTGATTGCCATGTCCAGCCTCATCATGGCGTTGGCAAGACCCGTTTCGGTCGTCACATTGCCCGCTTCCAATGCCACCATCATCCTTGCACTGGATGTCTCCCGCAGTATGTGCTCCACCGATATTGCCCCCAATCGTTTGGAGGCGGCCAAGGTGGCTGCGCTGAATTTCATCAAAAATCAAAATTCAGATACGCAGATCGGCATTGTTGTCTTTGCAGGTTTTGCCGTTGTCGCCCAGCCCCCGACTACGGATCGCAGTTTGTTGGAGGCTACGATCGAAAACGTCACTACAGCCCGACGCACGGCCATCGGTGAAGGCATTCTCATGTCGCTGGATGCCATTGCCGAATTCGATGATACCGTGGTCAGCCCGTATTCTGAAGTGGAAGTTACCCCTGTGCCCGAAGGGCAATATGTGCCTGCCATTGTCGTTCTACTTACTGATGGTGTCACCACGACTGGCATTCAACCGCTGGATGCGGCCCAAATGGCGGCAGATCGCGGCGTACGCGTCTACACCATTGGTTTTGGCACGACCAACAATACCGCTCCAATGAACTGCAATCCATATGCTTCCTTTGCAGAACCGTCCGATCAATTTGACCCATTCTTCGGCGGAGGCTTTGGCGGCGGTGGCAATTTCCGCCGCGAGATCGACGAAGAGACGCTCAAACAGGTCTCTGCCATGACCGGCGGCGAATATTATCTTGCCGAAAGCTCTGAACAATTGCAGGATGTTTTTGATAAGTTGCCGACACAGCTCTTTACCATCACTGCCACCACCGAGATCAGCGTATTCTTTGTGGTATTTGCCGCCCTATTCATTGTGCTTGCCATCGTGTTGTCCATTATTTGGAATCCATTGATGTAAACCCATATCCGTGCAACCATGAAGCGGCAAAGAGGCTCCGGCGACTTTGCCGCTTCATGGTTAATTGCATCACCATTTCTTCCTGAAATGTAAAAACTGATACGAGTATAATTCTCCCAATGGATGAAAAACTTCATTTCAAACCATTTGGATTCTCAGCGATCGCCCTGGCATTGATCGGCTGGGGCGGCTTATTCTTAATAGTCACCCAAACCCTTCCTTACGTCTGGCCGCGCTGGGGATTTTTTGTCCTGCTGTTCATGGCGCTCACTGGCACTGCCCTACCTGTTGTCTATTATTCCCATAAACGATTTCCCAGCGAACCACCCGCCGATTCGAATGCGATTATCAGACAGGCATCCTGGGTCGGCGTGTATGGGGCAACCTTGGTCTGGCTTCAGTTGGGCCGTCTCGTCACCCTGTATGTGATCCTTGGCCTGGCAGGCGGATTGATCGCCGCCGAATACTTTATCCGCGTTCGTGAAAAAGCAACCCGCCACCCCCCAGTAATTCATGATGACAACCCTTCGTAATCTCCCTTCCATCGAACAACTGCTTCAAACTGAAACATGCGCCTATTTGATCGCGCAATTTGGCAGACCACTAACACTGGATGCCCTGCGAAAGACGTTGGATGACATCCGCGCCCGCTTCAAACTCGACCCGAAAACTGCCCTGCCCTCCAATGATTCGATCCTCGCCCAGGCTGAATCCACCCTCACCGCCTGGACGGCGCAAACCCTCCAGCCGGTCATCAACGCCACCGGAGTCATCTTGCACACCAACCTTGGGCGTGCTCCGCTTAGTGAGGCGACCATCCACGCCATGGACATCGTCTCACGCGGCTACTCCAACCTTGAGTTCGATCTCGAAACAGGCAAGCGCGGCTCGCGCCTTATTCATGCCGAAACATTGCTTCAAAAATTGACCGGCGCGGAATCTGCGCTCGTGGTCAATAACTGCGCTTCAGCAGTTTTGTTAACGCTCTCTGCGTTGGCCAATAAAAAACAGGTCGTGATCGCCCGTTCGCAACTCGTGGAGATCGGCGGCGGCTTCCGCGTGCCTGATGTGATGAAACAGTCCGGTGCGAAGTTGACCGAGGTGGGAACCACCAATAAAGTACGGATTTCCGATTATCGCTCTGCCTTGGAGGAACCGGTGGCTCTTGTTATGCACGCGCATCGTTCCAATTTCAAGATCGTGGGCTTTACCGAAGAACCCGACCTTAACGACATTGTTGCAGCGGCCCATGAACAGAATGTCCCCGTGGTCAATGATCTTGGGTCGGGCGCGTTATATGACACTGCCAAATATGGATTTATCCATGAACCGACCGTGCAAGAATCCATGCAAGCTGGAGTAGACCTGACTTTATTCTCTGGCGACAAATTGCTCGGAGGCCCCCAGGCGGGGATCATTATCGGCAAAAAGGCCTTGTTGGATAAGATCAAGAAACATCCACTGGCTAGAGCCGTCCGTGCCGATAAAGCCTGTCTGGCAGGCATCTCAGCGACACTTACGCATTATCTCAAGGATGATGCGGAACGAGAAATCCCCATTCTGAAGATGATGTCTCTGACGCTGAAGCAGGTTCAGGGTAGGGCGGAGGCGTGGCGTGCGGAATTGGAGCAGGGTGCTGTCGTATCCGGAGAATCCACAGTGGGCGGTGGGTCGCTGCCGGGTGAATCGATCCCTACCTTTTTGCTTGAACTCAAAGTGCCATCTGCCGAAAAATTCCTGCGCGCACTGCGAAAGAATAATCCTCCCATCATTGCCCGCACTGAAAATAATTGCATCCTTCTTGACCCTCGCACTGTACTCCCTGAACAGGAAGGTGCCTTATTGGTGGCATTGAAAAATTTATTGAAGGCTTAATGGACTGACATTTATAGGTATAGAATGATTTTCCAAATCCCCATCTCCGATTTGAAAAAGCCGCCTGTTTTGAACTTTCCGGAACGATGTGTGAATTGCAGCAACCTTAAGGAAGAGATGCTCGGAATTACTCTCAACATGGGCGTGCAGCATCGAAACAGACCTGTAACTCTGGATATGAAAGTGCCCATGTGTAAAGCCTGCGCTTCAAAGGAACGCAGTATTGCCAAAGTGACATTTATTCCATTTTTGATCGTTGGCTTTATATTGGGTGTCATCGCTTTTGTGCCAGCCATGCTGCTGGCTCCGCAGGGATCAGACCCACAAACCGTTTCGTTCCCTTTTGTGGCGGGCGGATTTGCAGGATTGATCGTTGGAAGCATTGCGGGGACGATTGCCGAGATCATCGTAAAATCGCTGGCGATTCCCTTTTACGGGAAACTGGTCACACACCGCCCGTTGACCATCCTTGCCCTTTTTAGTGAAACAGATGAATTGATCGGTCTGTCTGTCAGATTTCTGCGCGAGAAAAAGCTTGTGCAGTTGGAATTTGAAAACGAAGAGATTGCGCGTGAATTTAACACCCTCAACCAATTGGAGACCCAATGAAATCAGACCTTGATGCCATCATGCAAGCTCATACCCTGGATGCGTTCATCGTATTTGGCAATGCTGAGAATAATCCATCCATGTATTATCTGACCGGTGGCGGGCACGTCAGCCATGCCACTGTGATCAAGAAGCGCGGTGAAGGGCCAGTTTACTTTTACAATGATATGGAGCGTGACGAAGCTGCCAAGAGCGGCTTGACGTTGATTCCCTATACCAAATATGATTACACCCAACTGCTTAAACAAGCCGATGGGAACCAATTGCTCGCCAGCGCCATGCGCTATCAACAAATGTTTGCGGATGTTGGGGTGTTGCAGGGACGTGTGGGCGTCTATGGCCATTATGATATCAGTTCGGTGTTCGGAACGTTGAATCATCTTCAGAAACTGATGCCCGAAATCGAATTCGTCGGTGAGGCGCGGGATGAGTCCATCTTTCTGCGGGCGATGGAGACCAAGGATGAGCAGGAGGTTGAACATATTCGCAGGATGGGCAAGGCTACAACGACCGTGGTGGGCAAGGTGCGAGAGTACCTCACCTCCTGTGATGTACGGGAAGATGAGGTGCTCCTCAAAGAAGATGGAACACCGCTGACAGTCGGCGATGTTCACTCCATGATTCGCCTTTGGGTCTCCGAACAGGGTGCGGAGCTACCCTCCGGCTTCATCTTTGCCATTGGGCGCGATGCGGGTGTGCCGCACTCGGCCGGGACTCCCACTGATCTGATGCGGCTTGGCCAGACCATTGTCTTCGACATCTATCCAGCCGAGGCAGGCGGCGGTTATTACTACGACTTTACGCGCACGTGGAGTCTGGGTTACACCACACCCGAAGCGCAAGCCTTGTATGACCAGGTCAAAGAGATTTACGATACCCTCAACGACAACTTTGATCTCAATGTGGCTTTCAAAGATTACAACAAAATGACCTGCGATTATTTCGAATCAAAGGGACATCAGACTCCCATGAATACCAAAGCACCCATTGAAGGCTATGTTCACAGTTTGGGGCATGGCGTTGGGTTGAATATTCATGAACGGCCATTCAGCGGCCTAACCGCAGGCGACGATCAGCGCCTCAAACCGGGTGTGATCATCACCTCGGAACCGGGCCTGTACTACCCTGAAAAAGGGATGGGCTTCCGCATCGAAGATACGCTTTGGGTGCGTCCCGATGGTGTAATGGAAAAACTGGCGGACTACCCCTATGATTTTGTGCTGCCAATGAAGAAGTGGAAGAAGTAATGATGACAGCGGACCGCCGACCATCGACCGCAGTCTGCTGTCTTTTGTCGGCGGTCGTTATTTAATGATCCATCTCCAATCTCTCGCGCCTCGTCCTTATCTCGAAAATGATCTGAATGAGTTCCCGTTCACAGTTCCAGTGATTCGGAAACTCTCCGAGATCAAATTCACTGCGCCTGTAACCTTCTTTGTGGGGGAGAACGGCTCCGGCAAATCGACGGTGATGGAGGCCTTGGCGTGTGCAGTCGAGTCGATCACGGTGGGAACGGAAAGTGTAAAGACCGATAAAACCCTTGCACCTGTCCGCAAACTGGCAAAGTATTTCAAACTTTCGTGGACGAAGCGCACGCGCAAAGGCTTCTTCATGCGCGCCGAAGATTTCTTTGGTTACGCTCGTTCAATGCGTGAGACCCGCGAGGAATTGGAAGAAGAGCTATCGAATGTAGACCGCGATTACAAGGGACGTTCCAAGCTCGCCCAAGATTTGGCGCGTTCGGCGTATCAAGGTCAACTGTCGGCGATGAAGCATCGCTATGGCAAGGATCTGGATAACTTCTCTCATGGTGAAGCTTTCCTCACTTTGTTTCAGGCGCGTTTTGTCCCTGGCGGTTTATATTTACTGGATGAACCCGAGGCGGCGCTTTCACCGTCCCGACAACTCAGCTTCCTTTCGGCGCTCAGGCAAATGGTCGGGGAGGAGGCGCAGTTCATCATTGCCACACATTCGCCGATTATCCTGGCGTTTCCAAATGCGCAGATTCTGCAATTTCAAGATGGCATGATCCGCGAAGTGAAATATAATGAATTGGAACATGTTAACCTCACACGCGATTTTCTCGCGAACCCTGATTCATTTTTGAGATATTTATGACTGAACTAAAACCAGCTCGTATCCTTGCCATCGAAACCTCCTGTGATGAGACCGCCTGTGCCGTCATTGAAAACGGACGTGCGTTGTTGTCTTCTGTGGTTGCCTCCCAAATGGATATTCACGCCCGTTATGGCGGCGTGTTTCCTGAGGTGGCGTCGCGCCAACATGTGTTGAGCATTATCCCGGTTGTGCAGGGTGCATTGACAAAGGCACACCTTACGCTAAATGATATTGATGCCATTGCCGTCACACAGGGGCCGGGCCTGGCTGGGTCGTTGCTTGTTGGCATGAACATGGCAAAAGGCATGGCCCTGGCATTGGATAAACCCATCATCGGTGTCAATCACCTTGAAGGACATATCTATTCGTCGTGGGTTTATGATGTTGGGGAAGAAGTTCCGCGTGAACCGCAATTTCCGTTAATGGCGCTGCTTGTCTCCGGCGGCCATACTGAATTGAATTTGATGACCGATCATTTGACCTATCAACGCCTCGGCTCGACGTTGGATGATGCGGCGGGTGAAGCCTTTGATAAAGTGGCGCGATTGTTGGACTTGCCCTACCCAGGCGGCCCATCCATACAAAAGGCTGCGGAAGAAGGCGATGCCGCCCGCTTCCACTTCCCCCGGGCCTGGCTCGATGGAACCTGGAATTTTTCCTTCAGTGGAGTAAAGACCTCGGTGCTGTATGAGGTGCAGGAATTAAAAAAGCGCAGTAATGGCATCCCCGTACATGATCTGGCGGCTTCCTTCCAAAAGGCAGTGGTGGATGTGTTATTCAAGAAGACAATGGATGCGGTCCGTGAATTTGGCGCAAAGGAAATTCTCGTAGCGGGCGGCGTCTCGGCCAACCGCGCCTTGCGCCAGACATTCAAAGGGCAGACGGAGATCCCTGTACACATCCCACCCTTGTCACTTTGCACGGATAATGCCGCCATGATCGGCGCGGCGGGATATTTCCGTTATGCCTTGGGACACGAATCAAGCCTGGATTTGGATGTGCTGCCCACCTGGCCTCTGTCATAAACATACTTTTGAGACTTAAAGCCAAAACGCATCGACTTGCCCAAGTCGATGCGTTTTGGTATCAGGAGAATGCATTTATTATTATATGTAGGGAGATAAATGGTTGCTGAACATTGAATAAGCGTTGGATAAGAGCTTTTCACAATATATCTAATAGATTTTTAAGGGTAAGCGGACCTTCACGCAAGATCACTGGTTCCTTGCCGGTGCAGTCCACCAAAGTAGATGGAATGCCGCCAGGTGTCTGACCGCCATCGAGGATAAGGGGAATGCGCCCTTGTAGTTGCTCGTACACATCTTGGGCTGAAACAGGGCTTTGCGCACCGGAGATATTGGCGGAAGTGACAGCCATCGGACCAGCGGCACGAAGTAAATTTAAAGCATCGGGATGATCTGGAATGCGCACGGCAACAGTGGCGGTGGCAGAAACGGCTGGAGGGAGAGCCGGCTTTTTGGGGACCACACAGGTTAATGGTCCGGGCCAGAAGCGGGCGGCAAAACGGAGAGCCATGTCTGGAATATCTATTCCAACTTTTTCGAGGTCGCTTAAGTCTCCGATCAAAATGGGAATGGCTTTTTCGATGGGGCGGTCTTTGGCGATATATAAGCTTTCAATGGCGGGGTTATCAAAGGCCAGAGCGCCCAGACCATAGACTGTATCTGTGGGGAAGGCTGCGATACCGCCATTTTGTAGAACTTCCAATGCTTGAGAAATATCAGACGCTGGAAAAATTTTTGTGTTCATTTTTTTGGATCTCACCAATAAAGATGTTGACGACCATGGGGTCGAAATGTTTTCCACTTTCAGATCGAATGTATTCCAATACTTGAGCCTTGGGAAGGGCTTTGCGATAGGGCCGGTCGGAAGAGAGCGCATCATACACATCAATGATGGCGAAGATTCGCGCTTCAAGTGGAATGGACTCGCCGCGCAAGCCGTGCGGGTACCCTGTGCCATCCCATTTTTCGTGATGGTAGCGGGGAATGTTGAGTGCAGGACGCAGGTATTCGATGGAGGTCAACAGGTCAACCGCGATCTGTGGATGGAGGCGCATGATGCGAGTTTCCTGCTCTGTAAGCGGGCCGGGTTTGCGCAAAATGTCGTCTGGGATGCCGAGTTTTCCAATATCATGCAAAAGCGCGCCGCGTTGAATGTGAACAAGTTCCTCTTCATTGAATCCTACAAGGCGGGCAATGCGCAGGGTCAGTTCGGTCACGCGTTGGGCATGGCCTTCGGTTTCACGGTCGCGGATTTCCAGTGCGCGTGACCAGCCTTCGAGCGTGGTTTCGTAGGCGGTTTTGATCTCACGATTCGACTCTTGCAAGTCGTTGAGTAATTTATCGTTTTGTGTGATCGCGTTGTCCAACAGGGTCGCGGTGGCCCAGGTCATGAATGCCAGTGCAAATAGGGCTATGACAGCGGTGAGGTTGTATTCCCAGGCATAACGCGTCAACAAACTGGAGAGAGTGTAACCTGCCGTCGTTAACCCGGCAAACCAAAATGAACTGGTGGGACGCACGACAAAACTGGATATGCCAATTGGCAGGGCAAACACAACCATCAGATATTCAATGTAGGGGGCATCGCCCAGGACGATTGTGGCAAGGATGACGAATGAGATGGCGAGTTTCCCGGTTAGCAGAACCCTGCCGCTGCGATTCATCAGCCAGAAGATATACAAGGGGATGAACGTCAAAATATCTTCAACTAGATAGAGAAAATATTCATTGCTGGGCTGAAACAGGTATACGACCAGTGTGTTGAACAGCGAATAGGTCAAAAGCCCCCAAGCCAGCCCAATGAAAAGAGCCAACAATTGTCCCTTACGTTTTAAGGCTGGATCATTCGTTTTGATCCACATCAATTTTGTCAGCAAAGAATTCCCAGTGTGAGGGTCTGTCGTACTCATGCCATCATTATATCTTTAAGGGGTATTTAAGTTAGTCCGCAGATGGATTTCGAGCAGGCGGTCATGCCCGGCATAATCCTGATGTAACGCAATGAACGCTTCTGAGAATGTATCGGAGGCAAGGTTGAGAACTTGAATACCCTGTGTGGCTTCGATCTCCAGCAGCAGCATGCCGTTTGGAGCAAGCCAGCCTGGAGCGATGGATAACAGGCGGCGGTAAAGATTCAACCCATCTTCGCCTCCATCCAGGGCGAGGGTTGGTTCACGACCGAAGATTGGCAGCCCGCTGAGAGTTTCAGTTGGGATGTAGGGCAGGTTGGCACAGAGCAAGTCAATTTTCGATTGGCGATTTTCGATGGTCGATTGCGCAGGTAAAAGATCACACTCTACAAAGTCTATGTGATGATGGACGTGAAATTTTTCGGCGTTGTGTTTGGCGATCCTTAATGCCTGGGGTGAAATATCTGTGGCGAGGATGCGCGCACTGGGCACATGCATGGCAATGGAGGTGGCAATGATGCCCGAGCCGGTGCCAATATCTGCAACGGTTCTTCTCTCGCTCGAAGCAGTTAGCCACTTAATGGCTTTCTCTACCATCATTTCTGTTTCTG
>DAOQPR010000086.1:0-9918 GCA_035333265.1 Anaerolineales bacterium | reverse complement strand
TCCTTACAAAAACCCCAAAGTCCTTTTCCAATTCGAACAGGGCTTGCACAAGGAAATAGGGCTTCAGGGTTCGGTTATGTCGTTTAATTTTTATATCAAAGAACAAATTAGTTAACTACGCGCCATTTTACACCAAAATTCTACACTAAAAGAGCCATTAATTAGCTTGCAGTCGATTTTCATAACAAAAGTGAAATGTACAGGCGGGTAAAAAATCAAAATCGAATTAAAATGGTTTTCACTGCCAATTTAATCAATTTTGCTTTAGAATCATGCGACTATGAAACGAGTGTTTAGCGATGTCGGTTCGTTTTTGAAAACGCCTTCCGGCGTTATTTTTGTCGCAACAGTGGTCTGGCATGTCGTTTTATGGTTTTTGGGGGTCAGTTTCTCGTATTTGTATCTTGGCATCAGTGCCGTGATCCTTATTTTTGATTTTTTCATTGCAAGTTATCTGCTTGACCGATTAATCTATTTTTTCTCACAATTTGTTCTCCCAATCCAAAACCCCAAACATCGCCAGGAGATCCATAACCGGGTCAGCAGCTTTGAAAGTGGAAGCCGCGGCCCCATCCTATTCGTGAAAAATGGTCGTGTTATCACCCATGAAGGAGAAACAAACAAACGCGGGCCAGGCGTCATTTTATTGGATACAGCCAGTTCGCTCGTAATGCGTACCGACACCGAGATCCGCGGCGCAGTGGGACCGGGCGTCCGCTTTACTGGCGGGAAGGAATATATTGCTGGAAGTGTAGACCTTCGTACCCAGTGGCAGTTCATTGGCCCGCTGACAAGCGATCAACCTTTTCTAAACCCAGTACCGATCTCAAACCCCAAGCAATATAACGATCTGCAAGCCCGCCGCCAACAAACAGCTGGGCTAACCCGTGACGGTTTCGAAATATCCCCCACGATCAGCATTAAGTTCAGTGTTAAACGCCCGGCGCAAAAGGTGCCAACCGAAAGCGGTGTAACCTCACAATATGGTTTTGACTCAACCGCTGTACGAAATGCCATCACCCGTGAAGTGATCGAACTTGGCACCTTCGATAACAAACGCACCCGTATGGATTGGAACAAACTTCCCGCGCATTTGGTGGTGAACCTTTGGCGTGAATATGTTCGTAAATTCAAGTTGGAAGACCTGTTTAAAGCCGAGGGCGTGAGTGGATTACAAACCATTGAGGACATGATCAACAAACGTGTCCGGAAGGCAGATGTGGTTGCGTTGGACGATACAGGCCTCCCGACGGGTGAGGCGATGGAAAGTCTGGAGTTCAAGCAACTCCAGGCACGCGGACTTGAGATCATTGAGGTCCGTATTCATAACGTCCTGTTTGATCCGAATATCGAAGAACAGATCGTCAAGAACTGGAGCGCAGAATGGACGAAGATCGCCAAACGCGAGGAAGACCAGCTCAACGAACGCGAAAAGCTCATAGAGACCGCCGCACGCAATGAAGCCATAAAACGTTTCGCAAGGCTGGCTTCAGAAAAATTCGACAACCCCATTGCGCCGCCTGAAGACATCTTTACCACATTACAGAATCTAATGGAACCCATCAAGGAAACCATTGTGCTCGAAAGCCGGGCAAACAATGAAATGGAAAGCGAATTAAAAAAGCTCGATGAAATTTGGAAATGGCTGCTGGTCAATAAGGTGGATTCATCCAGTCACCAATTGCCGGAGCAGACCAATTCATGAAGCGTCCGCGCATCCAACGTGACGAAATCGCATCCCTGCTCTTTGGCCTTTCGGATGAAAGCCTCGAGTTTCGCAACCGTTGGCGTAGTTTGGGGATGGGCGCCATCTGGCTATTACTGAGCGGGTTGACCATGCTTTTTTTCGTTTTCCTTGCCACAGATAATCTTTCCCGCGTTGCGATCATTGGCATGAGTTTTATAAAGTATGTACCGCTCATCTCGGTGGTATATGCACTGGCAAAATCCAAGGCGGCCAAATATTTGGATGATCTATTCGAGTTGGGCAACGAAGACCTGGCCTCAGACTTCATCGAAGAGGTTGCGTTCGGCTATGGCAATGAAAAGATCACGATCAACGAAGGCAAGATCTCTGAAAAAGAGGAACGTTCGCCCATTATTCTAATCGGCGGGCCAGGCATGATCCAGGTCAACCTCGATAGCGTAGCACTGCTCGAAAAGGTGGATGGAGAGCCGGAGATCATTTATCCCAGAGGCGAGCCGTGGAAGCTTGGCCGCTTTGAACGCATTCGTGAGATCGGCAAAAATGATGAAGTGGGCAAACGTGAATACGCCATTATCAATTTACGTGACCAGTTCGTGCGTGGGTTATCTGTCAGATCGCGAACCAAAGATGGCATTCCGCTCGAGGCGCAGGACATCAAGGTTATGTTCAGCATTCTGCGCAAACCACAATCCTCCGAGCAGGAAAGCGACCCGTACCACTTCGATGAACGCGCCGTGCTTTCCCTGGTCTACAATCAAGTCATCATCACACCGCCGCCAAACACTCCTTCAGGTGTAACCTTCCCCTGGGATACCACCGTCATTCCGCTCGTCACCAGTGAGTTGGAAAATCTAATCACCTCACGGAATTTGAGCGAAATCCTGGCCAGCATCAGCCAGAAGGAAATGGATGTCATCAACCAGAATGAAGAAACCAATGTGATGATGCGCATCGAAATGACAGGCGAACAAACAGCCGTTTCCAATACTCCAAGCGCAGCCCGCCCGCCAAACTTCGAATCGCGTTCCAAGATCACCTCACAATTTTTCAGTCCCGAATTCCGCGAAAAGGCAGGCGCTCTCGGCGTGGCCATTCATTGGATCGATATCGGCACCTGGCAGCTACCTTCCACGATCATTCTCGATAAATTAAAAGATGCCTGGAATTTAATGCGCGAAAATGCAAAACGCCGCAATACGGTCAATCGCTCCACCAAACAGCATGAATTCAAAGCTGTCGTTGAGCTCGTCACCAATGTCGTCATCAGCAATTATTCCAAAACGCCCTCATCCAATTATAGTTACAACGTCCCAAGCTCCAGCCGCAAATATTCTGAAAAAGATCTGGACGAGCTTGCCAGACTCATGGAAGACAACCCAGAGATTGCCACCAGCCCTCAACTAATGCGCCAGTTCTCCCAATCCAGCTCCAGTAAGAAAAACTCAGCACACTCCACCGCATTGGAGATCCTCAAAGCCTTCCGTAAGGAACTCATCGTAGCCAAGGAACTCATCCAAAAAGAAAACCGCTCCTCCATCGATAAGCAAGCCGAAATCGCACGCATCGACAAAGCCCTGCGCGACATCAACTACCACATCTATCATTTTGTAAAGAGCTACTAATGAAACATCCCCACATTCAACTTTCCACCGAAATCACTCGCGCGCTCAACCTGGGCGCCCCCATCGTTGCCCTTGAATCGACCGTCATCACACACGGCCTGCCCCAACCTCAAAACCTGGAACTTGCCCGAAACATGGAAAAGAACGTTCGCGATGCCGGTGCAGTACCCGCCACAGTTGCACTATTGGATGGAAAGATCCGCCTCGGCCTCTCAGACGAGGAACTGGTTCGGCTTTCTGAAAGCGCATCCACGCTGAAAGTGAGTCACCGCGACTTCGCCACCGCCATCGTCAAAAAAGTGAACGGCGGCACCACCGTGGCTGGAACCATGCTGGCCGCAAACATGACCGGCATCAAAGTCTTTGCCACCGGCGGCATTGGCGGAGTCCATAAAGAATCCTCCTTTGATATTTCCACCGACTTGAAAGCGCTGGCAGAGACTCCCATGATCGTCGTCTGCGCCGGTGCAAAAGCCATCCTCGACCTGCCTGCCACGTTGGAATATCTCGAAACCATGGGTGTCCCCGTTGTCGGCTATCAGACTGACGAATTCCCCGCCTTCTACTCCCGCGAAAGCGGACTCAACGTCAGCGCCCGGCTGGACTCTCCAAAAGAGATCGCAGATTTTGCCAAGGCCCATTGGAGCCTGGGGTTAAAAAGCGCCATCCTCGTGACGAACCCGGTCCCCGAAGCAGAGGCAATTTCACAGTCCAAGATGGAGCCGATCATCGCTAAAGCATCGGCAGAGGCCATCGACAAAGGCATCCACGGTCAGGCGCTGACGCCCTTCCTGCTGGGCCGCATCAGCGAGCTGACCAAGGGTAAGTCACTCAAATCCAACCTGGCTCTGCTGTTGAATAACGCCAGGCTCGCAGGGGAAATATCAAAAGAAATGGTTGTGATGAAGAAGGCCTGGGCGATGTAGTTAATAGCTTGAGTAATAAGAAATGAGTTACCCCTCGTGGATGGTCTTTGACAAGAGATCATCCACGAGGGGTATTTATTCTCTACTTCTTACCCTCCCCCCTTCTCCAACAAATCCTTCACCAACCCATCCGGCACCTGCACAGCCACCACTTCTCCGCGCACAGTGATCTCACCATTGGCAATGATCCATTCCTCGATCACAACCTTGCGGCCCTTAACAGTTTTAACTTTTCCGCGCACTTCAAGCATGGGGCCGAGCGGCGTGGGCAAAAGATAATCGACATGCAGTGAAGCGGTAAGGTAACGCAAAGGCGGCTCTGTATCCATTGCGCGATTCTCAGCGCGATAGCCTGCCGCAGCGGCGGTGCCCGTGCCGTGACAATCGATCAACGAAGCCAGCAGGCCGCCATATACATAACCGGGAATTGCCGTGTGATATGGTTTGGGCTGGAAATGACAAACTGATTCTTCACCATCCCAATAACTTTTGATCTGGTGACCTAATTCATTCATCGTCCCGCAGCCATAACAATGTGCGAGGTGTTCAGGGTAATAGTCTTGAAAAGCTTTGTTGGTCATGGAGTCTCCAAGGTATGAGGGATAAGAAACGAGTGATAAATATCGGGCTTTTTACGTTTTACGCATCACGTATCACGGTGTTCCAGTCGGCGAAGCCGTGGCAGACAGATCGGGTGTTCCGGTCGGTGTGACGGTGGGAGTCAGGTTGTCCAATACCGTAAAGCGGCCCACTACTTTCCAGTCATAGCCCATGAAGATTTGCACTTCATATTGCCCCGCCTGCCAGCCGTCAATGGGATCGGAACATTCGGTATATCCGCCGATCCCGCCTGTGCCCCATTCATCGCGCCAGGGTTCGGTCTCGTAACAGACCAGCTTGCCATTTCGATACCAGAGAGCAGTCCATTGCACGCCAGGGACGGTGTTGTTATAGTCGAAGCCGCCATACATGGTTTGAATGGGAAGCTCAAAAACGGTCTTTGGATTAACTGTGTTCGTTCCATCGAATTCTGTCGAAAACTGAATGGCTGTAAAGACGGAATCGGGGTTTGGGGTAACTGGTCCGGCAAACAAAGCCTCAATGGCAACCGGCAAAAACGGAGTTGGCGTCAACGTCGGTGTATCAGAGACGAGCGGTGTCGGTGTGAGTGTGGGTGTTAATGTGATCGTCGGTGAAAGGGTGATGGTTGGCGTGAGGGTGATGGTTGGTGTTAGAGATGGTGTCGGTGAGGGAGGAAACACTTGATAGATGATCCGCTCTCCACCGCTGGGAAGCCAGATAGCCACCACAACCAGCAAAAGAGAAAAACCAAGCAGCCTCCAGGCTGTGGCGTTATGACGCTTCCGTAAGCTATAAAAGGACAATTTGCGTGCCGTCTGCATATTCTTAATCGCCCCGCGAAATGAAAGAATGGCAGCAATGACAGCAAAAAAGGCAAGAACAATGATACCGGCACGAATATCCATGAATGAAATTATACCCACGATGGGCATTTCATAGCACAGTTTGTACAGCAAAGTTCACTTTGCATCTGGGCGGGCAAACTTCAGCATCAAGACTTCCGAAGTCTGCACAATGATGGTAAAACAGACGTATGACAAATGAACTCGTTCTTCTCAAACTGGGCGGATCGCTCATAACAGATAAAGATAAACCCTATACCCCTAGATTGGATAAATTGGCCGACCTGGCCCAGGAAATTAAAACGGCTCTGGACTCAAACCCGGGCCTGCTCCTGATCCTCGGGCATGGCTCTGGCTCATTCGGTCACGTGGCTGCGAAAAAGCATGGCACGCGTGAGGGTGTACAGACCCGCGAGCAATGGCTGGGCTTCACTGAAGTCCGTTTTCAGGCGGCAGAGTTGAATCGTTATGTTGTGCAATCTCTGCTGGAGGCTGGCCTGCCTGCCATGCCCTTCCCGCCGTCCGCTTCGATGGTCTCGGATAGGCGCAAGGTGACACACCACAATGTGGAGACCATCCGCCGCGCATTGGATGTAAATCTACTGCCGGTTGTGCAGGGTGATGTCGCTTTTGACGAGGCTTTGGGCGGGACGATCCTTTCGACCGAAGATGTCTTTTCATTTTTGTCCGAGCAGTTCAGCCCGGCGCGCATTCTCCTGGCTGGGTTGGAAGCGGGGGTTTGGGCAGATTTTCCGGCGAGGACAAAGCTTGTGAAACAGATTCAACTGTCAGATTATGAAGCGATGCGAAGCGGTATCAAAGGTTCAGCGAGCACCGATGTCACTGGCGGGATGAAAGCTAAAGTAGAGGAAATGCTGTCCCTCATCCAAAAAAATGAAGGCCTGACCGTGCAAATATTTGCCGCAGAAGAGCCTGGTTTGCTCACCCGGGCCCTGCAAGGTAAGAATGTTGGGACCCTGTTGACTGCATGACGTGACAAAAAAATGACGGATTGCTCTTGCAATTTTTGAAATTTGTCTGATAATTGGAAATATAAATTATATATAATCCTGAGGAGACGATATGGCAACCAAATCAAAACCCAGCAAGAAGGGTGCAAAACCCAAAAAGGTTATTGCAAAGAAGGTCGTAAAGAAAGCTGCTCCCAAACCCAGTAATACATTCCAGCCGACAAAGTTGAAGTTGCTGCGCCCTGTGCCCTCGGATATTGAGATCGCGCAAGCGGGCAAGCTTAAATCCATTTTGCAGATCGCCAGTGAATTGGGAATTCGCGAGAATGAACTTGAGCTGTTTGGCCCATACAAAGCCAAGATCAAGCTCGAAATTTTGGAACGCCTCAAAAGCAAGCCGAATGGCACCTATGTGGATGTAACCGCCATCACCCCCACCCCGCTCGGCGAAGGAAAGACGACCACGACTGTGGGGCTTTCGCAGGCGCTTGGTGCGCATCTCGGAAAGAAAGTCATCACAGCCATCCGCCAGCCTTCGCAAGGGCCAACTTTTGGTATCAAGGGTGGAGCCGCTGGCGGCGGGTATTCGCAGATCATTCCAATGGAAGATTTCAACCTGCATCTCACAGGAGATATCCATGCCATTACCGCTGCACACAATCTCGTTGCCGCAGCATTGGATGCGCGTGTGATGCACGAAAAAATGCAGGATGATGAAAAGCTCTTCAATGCGCTTTGTCCGTTGGATAAGAAGGGAAATCGAAAATTCTCACCGGCCATGCTGCGTCGTTTAAAGAAGCTTGGTATCAATAAGACCAATCCCAACGATCTGACTCCGGAAGAACGTTCACGCTTTGCACGCCTTGCTATTGACGAAAAGACCATCACCTGGCGGCGCGTAATCGACATCAACGACCGCTTCCTGCGCGAAGTGGAAGTTGGCCGCGGCAAGGATGAAGCCGGGCATGAACATATGTCTGGCTATGACATTACCGTTGCTTCTGAGATTATGGCTGTGCTTGCGTTGACCACCTCGCTTGAAGATATGCGCGAACGCTTTGGCCGCATGGTGGTTGCCACCAACAATCGCGGCGAAGCCGTTACTGTGGAAGACCTCGGTGTGGCCGGGGCTGTGACCGTCCTGATGAAGGATGCGATCAAACCGAACCTTATGCAAACCCTGGAAGGCACACCCGCCACAGTTCATGCAGGTCCTTTTGCCAATATTGCTCATGGGCAGTCCTCCATTATTGCAGATATGATCGCTCTTAAACTCGTCGGCAAGGATGGGTTCGTAGTCACCGAATCAGGCTTTGGCGCCGATATTGGCATGGAGAAATTCTTCGACATCAAATGCCGTTACTCCGGCCTCATTCCGCAGGTGGTGGTGTTGGTTGCCACAGTACGCGCGCTAAAAATGCACGGCGGCGGCCCGAAAGTGGTTGCAGGCAAACCGCTTGCTCCTGAATATACTGACGAAAATCTCGAGCTGTTGAAGGCCGGTCTGCCCAATCTCGAACGTCACGTTCAGAATGCACTCAAATACGGTGTGAATGTAGTTGTGGCTGTCAACTCATTCGCCACGGATACAAAAGCCGAAGTGGAACTCATCCGCGAAGCTGCGCTCAAAATGGGTGCAATGGATGCGGTGGTCTCCACCCATTGGGCAGATGGCGGCAAAGGTGCAAAAGCACTGGCTGAGGCTGTTATCAAGGCTTCCAAGAAGCCCAGCAAATTCCAATTCCTCTATCCATTGGAGAATACGATCAAGAGCAAGATCGAAACCATTGCCGCCGAAATTTACCGAGCCGATGGTGTCGATTACACTCCCGAAGCGGAAGAGCAGATCGAGCGCTATACCCGTCTTGGCTTCGATAAACTGCCCATCTGTATGGCAAAGACTCACCTCTCCTTCACTACCGATGCCACCAAGAAGGGCGCACCCACAGGTTTCCGCATCAGCGTGCGTGAGATCCGCGCAAGTGTTGGCGCAGGCTTCCTCTACCCCATTCTCGGGGATATGCGCACCATGCCAGGCTTGCCCACCCGCCCCGTTTTCTACGATGTCGACCTTGATCTAAAGACTGGCAAGGTTGTCGGTCTGTTCTAAACACCCCTTTTACCAAAAAATAATGTAGGTCACGTTAAAACGTGACCTACATTGTCAGTACAGATAGGCTATGGAGATTAATTCTCCTTTGGCTATAATTTTCTTATGAATCCGACACCCTTGTCTTTATCCAACCAACGTGATTTGATCCGAAGTAAGCAAATCCACGCCTCAGATCTTGCCGATGCCTGCTACCGTCAAATAGAGCGGTTCAACCCGATACTGAATGCGTTCATTACTGTGCTGCCTCCCAATCCCGGAGAACAGCAGCCAGTCGGTACCATGCCACTTTTCGGCATCCCAATTGCTGTGAAGGATCTCTATAACACCAAGGGGATTCGCTCCACCAGCGGGTCAAAATTCTTTGCAGATCACATTCCCAGTGAAGATGCATTCGTGGTTGAGAGGATCAAGAAAGCGGGAGCGCATATCATAGGGAAGACCAATACTCATGAAATTGCGCTGGGTGTGACCAACAACAACCCGCATTTCGGAGCATGTCGTAATCCGTGGGACATTACCCGCACACCCGGCGGTTCTTCCGGCGGAAGCGCTGTAGCGGTGGCCACAGGCATGGCTCTCGCCGCATTGGGAACAGATACGGGCGGATCGATCCGCATTCCGGCCGCCCTGTGCGGAGTGGTTGGCCTTAAACCCACCTATGGACGTGTCAGCTTGCGCGGCATTCTGCCACTCTCCTGGAATCTTGATCACGCCGGGCCGATCACCCAAACTGTGGAAGATGCAGCCCTGCTATTACAGATCATTGGGGGATATGACGAAAATGACCCGGCTTCAGTAAAAACCTTACCAGGCGATTATTCCAGCCATATGCACGATACCATCAAAGATCGAAAGGTTGCATTTGCGGTTGGTTCTTTTGTTGAAGATGCAGTCGAACCTGAGATTATGGAAGCCGTTCGGCGGGCTGTTGATGTTCTTGATGGGCTGGGCACCAAGGTTAGCGAAGTGAATGTGGATTTTCTGCGAGAAGCGGCCCTTGCCAATGCCTTAATGACCCAGGCTGATGGAGCTGCATTCCATCGTGAGCGATTAAAGGAACACCCAGATTGGTTTGGGGCGGATGTGCGGCAGCGGCTGGAAACGGGAGCAGGATTCACCTCCAGCGAGTATGCGCTTGCAAGGCGCACTCAGGC
>DAOQPR010000085.1:0-10001 GCA_035333265.1 Anaerolineales bacterium | reverse complement strand
TTTGTACCGTGCGTGGGTCGGTATTTGTATCGTTGATATGCTCGGCTTTGCCCAATTTTGCCAGCGACCCAATGATGCCTTCCCCGATGATAATAGTGTCCTGCAAAATTTCGTGGGCAATATTGCCTTTCGCCACCAATGCCCGCATCGTTTTTCCATCAGGTTGGGGCAGGTAAATTGCGCTGCTTGAAGCTTTGAGCAGGTCTCGTGCATGAGTAACGATGCGATCCATGACAGTGGATATGTTCAATGTGGCCGAAATATCACGTCCCACTTCATTCAAAGCAGCTGATTCACGCGCACGTCGTGAAGTCTCTTCAAACAGGCGGGCATTATCCAGTGCAACGCTTAGGCTTGCCACCATGGTGGCAAGCAAACGGACATCCGCTTCCTGAAAAGCCTGCTCATGATCCAGATTTTGAAGGCTAAGTACGCCAGTAACCTTGCTCCCAACGATCATGGGCATAAACAGAAGGCTCTTGGGAACTTCTCCCATGGTGGCTGGAGCTTCTCCCAATTCCTCGGCGAGTTTCATATATCCCTCTTTGATCAAAAGAGGTTTTTGAGTTACCACCACCTGCTTGCGGAACTGGTCGACGGGCACCGGTTGCTCAATGTGGATGCGCAGCCCGCGCTCATTGACGTAACGGTGAATGATCGCATCTGACTCAGGCAGATACTGCGAGATCAACGTGACTTGCGCATCGAACACACGGCTGACCTTGTCACCAATTAGCTCAATGATCGTATCGTACTCAAGCTGGGAGACAAGTTCCTGTTGAATGCTGTTAATGACGGCCAGTTCGGCGTTGCGTTCACCCATTTCCTGCAACAGGCTTTGGGTTTGTTTGAAAAGACGCGAATTTTCGATGACCACTGAAGCCTGGTCTGCAAAAAGTTGCAACAGGCGTAACTCAGAATTGGCAAAGGTGCGCGGCTTGGAAAAATGGATGTTCATTACACCCACAACCCGCTGTCGGAACTTGAGCGGCAAACCGATCAATGCACCAGTCCAATTGCTGGCGGCATTGCGATACAACGGGTGAGTAGACATATCTTCCACCAAGGTGATCTCACCCGAACGTGCGACGGTATCGGTCAGCCCGCCAGGACGCGGGTTGGCAACAGGGGTATTTTGCACCTGTCCATATTTGATTGCGGTTCCAAACCGCAATTCATTATTCTCATATAGGAAAAGGTTAATATTTTCGATGCTGGGCATCAGGGAAGAGGCGCGTTGCAGGATGGAATCCAGCACCGTGGAATAGTCCAGTGTGGAGGATAGATCCAGGCTGGCCTTATGAATCGCCTCCAATTCGGCGTTGCGTTGCTCGGTTTCCACGAGCAGGCGTTGAGTTTCGTTTAAGAGGCGGGCATTATCCAGTGCAGCGCTCATCGAACGCGCCAGAGTTTCCAACAGGCTTACATCAGATGGGCTGAATGAGTTTTCCTCATCCATGTTCTGCAGGGATATGACCCCGCGCACTTCCTTCCCCGATATGAGCGGAACATATAAGGCAGATTTTGGGATCAATGGCCCCAGCAACAATTGTGCGCCATATTCATTCATGCGCTGCTCGACCTTGTCGTTGAATAAAAAGGTCTTTTTCATGCGCACGAGCGCCCTCATTAATCCGCTCATTGGGCGTGATTCGAGATATTCACGCCCATGACGATCCATATAGTAATTAAAAATTTGGGTTTCTGTCTTTGTATCGAAGGAGGCGATAATGGCCGTCTGCGCCTGAAAGAGGTCGCGGATCTTATTGCCGACCAGATCGTAAATAGCCTGTAGTTCCAGGTTGGAGGATAACCCGTCCAGCACACTTTTGATGATGGCCAGCTCCGCCTCGCGCTGCTTTAACTCCTTGCGAATCTGCGCTGCCGAAACCCTGCTGGTGGCCGGCTTTTTGGGCGCAGAAGTGCGTGGAGAGGCATTTTTGAGGCTGGTATTGGTAGTTTTCTTCTCTTGTCTGGTCTTGGGCATAAAATTCTCTGAGGTTAATTCAGTTTACATAGCGGGGGAAGAATCGTCAATGGTCTGGGTAAAAAAACAGGCATGGAATGCCTGTCTGTTATTCTTTTGAAATGTTCTATTGGAAGATTCTACGGAAGTCGGCGTACTGCCAGCAAGGTAATATCATCGAATTGTTTTTCATTGCCTGCAAACTGCATTAGATCATCTCCAATGGCCCGAACGACGGACTCAACAGTCTTATGCTTCCTCATAAAGATACTGGCGCGCTCACGGCCGTAAAATTCACCAGCCGGGTTTTGACTATCTGGAATGCCGTCTGTGAATGCAAGCAGAATATCCCCGGCCTGTAGGGGAATTTGGATAACCCTATATTTCGAGTTCTCAATGGCGCCCACAGCGGGGCCGGTGGTGGCAAGCTCTTCGAGCGTTCCGTCTGTTCGTAAAAGGAAGGGCTTGTCATTACCACCGTTGATGTAATGCAGCATGTGATTTTGAACGTCGATCAGGCAGATAAATATCGTGGCAAACATATTCGATGATTCATGGGTGTATGCCACGTAATTATTTGTGAACTGAATGGCGTGTAAAAGCCGTTCAGCGGGCGAAGCCGGGTTTGCATCCCCTTCACCTGCGAAATTGCCCGATAGACAAGTGGCGCGGATCAAGCTGCGGAACAAGGTCATGAACAAGGCAGCGCCAACACCCTTGCCGCAAACATCCCCAATTACGCAAATCACATTGCCATCGGGGAGGGAAAAGGCATCATAAAAATCCCCGGCCACCTCACTGGCTGCCTTGAAATAAGCCGCGATCTCCCAGCCCTGTGCCTGAGGCATTTCAAATGGTAGGAATTCAGCCTGAATGTCACGCGCAATATTCAATTCGCGTTCGAGGCTTTGCAGGTACAGTTTTTCCTTATCGCGCAGAATTTTCTTTTCCAGGCTCGACGTGATGCGTGCATGCAGGATGGTGGGTTCGAATGGTTTGGGCAGATAATCTTCGGCGCCTTTTTCGATGCCGCGCACGATGCTTTGCAGATCACTGTTGGCAGAAATGACAATGATGGGAATGGAGCGAGTGACTGGGTCAGCCTTCACTTTTTCCAGCACGGCGAAGCCATCCATAATGGGCATCATAATATCGAGTAGGACAAGATCGGGCAGGTCATTCTGGATTTTTTCGAGCGCTTCCTGTCCGTTGGATGCTGTCAGGATCTCGTAATTGAGGTCTTCGAGTTCCTGTTCGAGATAATCAAGATTGAACGGTTCATCGTCCACGAGCAGGATGCGAGGCGGATTGGTCATGGTCTTGGTTTATCCCAGATACTGTTTCAGTTTTTGGATCAACAGATCTTCATCAAAAGGCTTGGTCAGGTAGTCGGTGCAGCCTGCTTCTTTGGCGCGTTCAACATCGCTATTCATGGCATGGGCTGAGAGGCCAATGATGGGCATGGTTTGCCTTGCCTCGCGGATCTTGCGTGTGGCCGTATATCCGTCCATGACCGGTAGGGAGATGTCCATCAGGATCAGGTCCGGGTTGCTCTTATTTGCCATGTGAACACCCTGTTCGCCGTCTTTGGCCACGAGTAATTTGTAATCATCCTCCAGCAGCTGTGTCAGCAGGTCAATGTTCATCTCAGTATCTTCCACGATTAAGATGGTTTTCATGCAGGTTCCTTTTTTTACGCAATAAATTTTGGTCTGTCATCACTTATGAAAGTCGGTTATTTTTCCAGGGCATGTTTGATCTCGAATACCAATTTTTCACCGTCGAAGCCCTGCTTGCGCATCACATAATTGACGCTTTCGCGCAGGCGTTCAGCTTCTTCATCAGTCAGGTCTTTTACACTAATGACGATAATGGGCAGGCTTTCGGTTTTGGGGTTGGAACGCAATCTTTCAATGACTTCGAATCCATCCATGCGCGGCATCATGATGTCAAGCAGAAGCACATCCGGAGGATTCGCCTCGATCTCCTCCAGGCCTGCTACACCATCCAAAGCGGTTGCCAGTCTGAATTCTGACTCTGGCAAGAGCTGACGCAGCATGTCTGCAATATGCGGGTCATCATCCACCGCCAGGACGTGGATATGCTCCCGATCCGTCTGTCGGATCACTTGTCGCAGAGTGGTGAGTACTTCCGTTGGGTCGAGCGGCTTGAGCAGGTAGGCGGCGGCGCCAAGCCGGAACCCCAATGCTTTCTTATCCACAATGGTGAGCAGGATGATCGGAATATTAGTCGTCCGTTCGTCTGTTTTAAGGTCGTGCAAGACCTGCCAGCCGTCCTTATCTGGCATGAGGATGTCTAACAGGATGGCATGTGGCTGCATCTCTCTCGCCATTTGCTGACCTTCCACGCCAGAGCGCGCGCCAATGACATCGAATTCCTGTCTCGAAAGGCTTTCTTGAAGCAGATATACGGCATCGGGGTCGTCGTCGATGACGAGGATGCGTTTTATGGCAGATTCGGTTTGGGCGGCAGAATCTGCCTTTGGGGATGCATCAGGCCGCAGGTCGGTGTAGGAGGCGGATTGTTTTCCATAAGTCATCGGCAGGGTGAGGGTGAATGTGGAGCCTTTGCCGAGTTCGCTGGCGGCGGTCAGATCTCCTCCGAGCAAGCGTGCAAGGTTGCGACTGATGGTGAGGCCAAGGCCCGTGCCGCCATATTGACGGGTGGTGCTGGTGTCGGCTTGTTGGAATTCTTCGAAGACCCGGCTTAGGGCCTCTTCACTAATGCCCACGCCCGTATCGCTGACATCCACAATCAGGTCATCTTTTTCGCGGCGGGAGCGCAGGGTGATGTGACCTTCGTGTGTGAATTTGGCGGCATTGCTGAGCAGGTTGAGGATGATCTGTTTGATCTTATCCTGATCTGAGTTGATAAAGGTCAGGCGGTCATCCAATTCTCTGGCAAGAGCCACGCCAGGTTTGAGCAGGGGTGTGGCGGTGTTGGCGCATTGTTCGAGTAGGGATTGAATGTTGAAGTTGGCGGCCTGCACATCCATGCGTCCGGCTTCGATCTTGGCGATATCGAGTACGGTGTTAATTAGGGTTAACAGATGCTCTGAGCTGGAAAGAACCTTATCCAGATTTTCAACCTGTTTTTCAGGCAGGGCGCCATCGGCTTTTCTGCGTACGATGCGGGTGAAGCCAATGATGGCGTTGAGCGGTGTGCGCAGTTCGTGGCTCATGTTGGCCAGGAAGGTGCTCTTGGCCTGGTTGGCATGTTCGGCGGCATTGCGGGCTTCCTGAGCTTCGGCGAAGAGTTGCGAGTTTTGGACAGCAATTACAGCCTGGCGAGCCAGCCCATTGAGGAACTCCAGTTCCACTTCGATGAATTCATTGCCAATGCCATGACGCCAGACCGACATGAGGCCTTTTAACTCTCCCTGTGCAAGCAGTGGAACTACAATGAGATGTTCATCGGGTACTTCATTTGTTCCGGCGATGACAATTCCACGCGGGTCTGAATTGGTATCGTTGACGATCTCACCGACCTTGGAAAGGGCAATGTTTCCCAGCAGACCTTCACCCAATGTGATCGTATCGTTGCGAAGCTCCTCAGCTTCATCCCCTACGGCGGCAATGGCACGGAAGGTTTGACCATCCCCTTCAGGCAGGAAGAGTGCGCTGAGATCGCCATTGAGCAGTTCTCTGGCATGTGAGGCAATACTTTCCAAAACTCTTGAAGCCTCAAGCGAGGAGGAGATGTCTTCGCTGATGTTGAGTAGGGCAGCGGTTTCGCGGGCGCGGCGTTTGGTTTCGGCATAAAGCCTTGCGGACTGAATTGCGGCCCCGGCGTTGGCGGCAATGGTGGTTAGTAGGCGCAGTGAGTCTTTATCGAACAGACCTTCCGTTGTGGTGCTTTGGACGCTGAGGACGCCAATGGTTTCCTTTCCGGCGATAATGGGAACACCCAGGTAGGAGCGTGCCCGCCGCCCGACGCGTTGAATGCCCAGGGCTGAACTTTCGGCATCCAGGTTGCGATTGAAGAGCAAGGGCAGGCCCGTTTGAATGATTCGGCTGGTGAGGCCCTGACCCAATTTAAGGATCGGGAAGTTATCCCCATATTGATAAGGGAAGTGAATCTGTCTGGCTTTGGAATCGTACAGGGCCAGGTAGGCAATATCGGCATTGAACGTGTCGCGCATCTGACTCCCGATGAGCCGGATCATGTTATCCAGATCGGTTTCGGCCACCAAGGCCTGGGTGATGGTGCTGATGGCGGTCAGTTCGGCGGCGCGCTCTTCGGTTTCCTTGAGCAAGCGCTGGGTTTCATCGAAGAGGCGGGCATTCTCCAGGGCAATACTCATGGCATTGACCAGGGTTTGCAACAGGCGTACGGTCGAGGCGTTGAAGGCGTGTTCGCGTTCGTAGTTGCTGATGGAAACCAATCCGCGTATCTGGTCGCCGATGATCAGCGGCACATACACAGATGATTTTGCGGCGATGGTTCCAGGTAACAGGATGGAACCGAGTTTTTTACGGACTTCCTCCGCGTTTTCATTGACCACGAATGTTTCGCGTGTGCGGAAGACATGGGCGGTAAAACCCTTTTCTGTCAATGGATAGGGTTCGGGGTGGATGCGCTCACCTTTTTCGAACAGATATGGCATGTGGACCAGGTTGGTGGCCGGGTCATAAATGCGAATGCCCATTTCCGCATCGAAGATCTCGCGCATCTTGCTGGCTATTGCGTCATAGATGCCTTCCACGCTTAGTTCGGTGGATAACGCTGCCTGCACGCTGTTAATGACGGCCAGCTCGGCGTTACGTTCCTCGGTCTCCTTGAGCAGGTGGCGGGTTTCATCGAAGAGGCGGGCGTTTTCAAGTGCCACCCCGATGTTCGCAGAAAGGGTTTGTAGCAGGCGCACACTATCTTCATTGAAGGCCTGCCGGGTGTAACTTTGCACATCCACAACACCCACTACTTTATCGCCCACAAGGATCGGTACGCCTAGATAGGATTCGGGATCGTTGCCTTCGCCTGGCGAATTTAGGTAGGCTGCTGCGCCATGTTGTTCCATCTCTTCGGAGGTGTGCAGCAACAAGGTTTGGCGGCTCAGGATGACACTGGATGTCAGCCCGCCTTCGCCCAACGCCCATGGGGGTTCGTCAAAATAATATTGGTTGTCGAAGTAACTGTAGGCAAGGCGGACCATTTGGGTGGCGGCATCATATAGTAGGACATCCACGACATCTGCTTTTTTAAAAATCTCGCGTACATTTTCGCCAACTACTTTGGTCAAATTGGTTACATCGAGCGTTTGTCCGAGTGCTTTCCCAATGGCATTGATGGTGGCGAGTTCTGCGGCGCGGTCTTCAGTGATCTTCAATAGACGCTGGGTCTCATCGAAGAGGCGGGCATTCTCAAGGGATACGCCCATGCTGGCTGCCACGGTTTGCAACAAGCGCACCTGCGCCTCACTATAGGCATATTCCTTTTCATGGCTTTGGACGATAATGACACCGATCACACGATCACTGCCGATAATGGGCACATTAACGCTGGATTTGGCGGCTTCGGTATTGGGCAGCAGAGTTAACCCAAGCGCTTCACGTTCGGCAAGGGTATTGCGCACAAAGGGTTGGCGGGTTTTCGAGATTCTTTCGAAGGTGCCGCCTTCCGCCGGCGGTTTGGATGGATACTCGCGGCGTTCACCTTGAATATATTCATATACGTAGTGTATAAGATTGTTTTGGGCGTCGTACAAGCGGATGCCCAGGTTCTCGGTGCGGAGCACTTCGCGCAGTTTGTCTCCGGTTAACTCGATGATGGCTTGCGGGTCTAATTCGGCTGCCAAGCCCTGTTGAATGCTGTTGATGACTGCCAGTTCTGCGGCGCGGTCTTCGGTCACTTGTAAGAGGCGCTGGGTTTCGTCAAAGAGACGGGCGTTTTCGAGTGCTACGCTCATGGCATTGACCACGGTTTGGAGCAGGCGCACTTCTGAATCGCCAAAGGCGTTTTCTTTTTCGTAATTGCTGACGCTGACCATTCCCAATGCAGCGCCACTCACCAAAATGGGCACTGCCATAAAGGATTTTTCCATTTGGGTGCCGGGCACCAGCACCGAGCCGAACTCTGCCATGCGCTCTGCCAGATTTTCATTGATCACAATGGTCTGACGTGTTTCGTATATTTTCTTTGCAAATCCGCGCAGGGGAGAAGGGGAGATTTCCATCCGTTTGCCGTGTTCACGCAAGTAAGGGAAGAAGACTTGATTCGTCTCCGGCGAAAAGATGCGGATATCGATATCGAGGGTGTTCATCACTTCGGCTAATTTATCGCCGACCAGATCGTAGATGGCTTGCATCTCCAACTTGGAGGCGAGCCCTTCCTGCACCGAGTTGATGATGGCGAGTTCGGCGGCGCGGTCCTCGGTTACTTTAAGCAGGCGGTTGGTCTCGTCGAAGAGACGCGCATTTTCAAGGGCAACGCCCATGTTGCTGGCAAGCGTGGATAAGAGGCGTACGCTGTTTTGGTTGTAGGCGTTTGGGGTATAAGTGTGAACCGAAACTACTCCAATCACTTTATCGCCAACGATGATGGGGACACCCAAATAAGATTGTGTGATGGTCGGATTTATATCCGCAGCTTCGGGCGGATAGTAAGCACCCAAAGCCGCCGCTTCTTCTGCGGTGCCAAGGATTAACGGCTGGCGGGTTTGAATCACTTTGGAAGTAAGCCCCGTTCCCAGTGGAAAGCTTTCTACATTTTCAATATACTTGCCCTCATCCCATTCGAAGATGGGCAGGATCATATTCGCAGCTGAATTCAGCAAGAGGATGGAGGTTGCGTCTGCTTTGAAGATCTCAGTGACTTTGTCTCCAACGGTGCGTGTGATGGTTTGAAAATCTAACTGCATCGACATGGCTTCGCCGACACTGTTGATGATGGCAAGTTCGGCGGCGCGGTCTTCAGTGACCTTGAGCAGGTGCTGGGTCTCGTCGAAGAGACGCGCGCTTTCGAGTGCGATGCCCATGCTGCCTGCCAGCGTTTGCAGCAGGCGGATATCGGATTCGGAGAAGGCATTCTCGTGCTCAAAGTTTTGCAGGCTGAAATAGCCGTTGACCTTGTCGCCCGTGCCAAAGGGGACAAAGATCAACGACTTCGCTATGGCAGTGCCTTCCACCTGTTTTAGCCCATATTTTTCAGACTCTTCCGTGGAATTTTGATGAATGATAATCGGCTGGCGGGTCTCGATCATGTATCGATTCGCCGGGCTGAAAGGCAGTAACTCGTCGTCAAAGAAGCGTTCGCCGTTTTCAACGGCATAATCCAATCGCGAGGCTTGTTTCTCGTGGTCGAAGGAACTGATCAGGACCGACTGCGCGTTGAACATGCTTTGGATCTTGTCGCCGACCAATTCATAAATCGCTTGCATATCCAGCTTGGACGCGAGCCCCTGCTGGACGCTGTTGATGATGGCAAGTTCTTTGGCGCGTTCTTCGGTCTCTTTGAGCAGGCGCTGGGTTTCGTCGAAAAGACGCGCATTTTCGAGCGCCACGCTCATTGAGTTGGCGAGCGTGGTTAAAAGGCGCAGGTCGGATTCGGCGAATGCATTCTCTTTTTCAAAATTACCAATATACACCACGCCCCGGGCTTCGTTGCCCGTCAACATGGGCACATAGATCGCTGACTTTGGAAAATCTGAATTCCCCAGCGGATACGAGCGGACTTCCCGGGCATGTTTCAGGTAGTCGGTATTTATCATCCATGGCTGGCGAGTCTTCATCACATGTTCACTAAACCCGGTGCCGTCCATTTCAATGGGCTCTTGTGTGAGGCGTTCTCCGTTTTGGATGAGGTACGGGATTTCAAGCAGACTGGTCTTCCGGTTGTGTGAAAGGATCATCACAGACGGCGCGTTAAATATCTGGCGTATCTTTTCTCCGACCAGGTCACAGATCGCTTGTAGATCCAGCGTTGAAGCCAGCCCTTCCTGCATGCTGTTGATAATGGCGAGTTCGGCATTGCGCTCTTCGGTGATCTTGAGCAGGCGTTGGGTTTCGTCGAAGAGACG